>JAZRFX010000096.1:0-2585 GCA_045643845.1 Clostridia bacterium
TACTTATGTAAAAAGAGGAGGAGGGAGAAGGAGGGATTCCTCGCAAGCGAGCCTGACAACACTATCGTTTCTTGTTTCGTGCGACAAAGTCACACTCACAACAAACGCATTGTTGCCACTCCTTATTGCCCCCTCCATCTGCCACGGGCAGCGGTCGCAAACGTCCCCCACGCACCTCCGGTGCTCGGGGTTCGAATCCCTCTTATTTTTACAAACAAAAAACGCAAATACCCACTATGTGGATATCTGCGTTTTTGTTGGCGGAGAAGGAGGGATTCGAACCCTCGCACCGGTTTCCCGACCTACGCCCTTAGCAGGGGCGCCTCTTCGACCTGCTTGAGTACTTCTCCAAATGCAGTAAAGCTAAAAAAAAAGAACCGAAATTCTTTTGCATATTATTAAAATGGCGGAGAGGGTGGGATTCGAACCCACGCGCCCTTTCGGACAAACGGTTTTCAAGACCGCCTCGTTATGACCACTTCGATACCTCTCCGTACAAATCCGACTATGACAGTATAACAAACAAAGTCGGATATGTCAATATCTTTTTAATAAAAATTTGAAAAATCAACCTAATTTTGAAAGGGCATCCTCTGCCGCGCGCTGTTGAGCCTCTTTTTTGCTGTAGGCACTACCTCTTCCAAGCTTTTTTCCATTTGCCGAAACCTCGACCTCGAAAAGGCAATGATGCACGGGTCCTTCCGCACTTATAATATCATAGACGATATTGCAGGGACCTTTTTTTTGCAGCTTTTCCTGAAGCTTGGTCTTGTAATCTATTACCTGACTGCTTTTTGTCGCTTCGTCAATCTTGTCGCCATAGAGGGAATAGAGGAATTCGCGCGCGTTATCTATTCCTGCATCAAGATACATCGCGGCAATGAGTGCCTCAAACATATCCGAATGTATGGACGGGCGCTTTCTTTCTCCTGAAAGCTCCGCTCCGTGACCGAGAAGCATATACTTTTCAATACCGATTTGCGCGCCAAGCTCGGAAAGAGCCTTCTCGCATACAAGCGATGCGCGGATACGACTCATCATCCCTTCGTCAAACGCGGGATAGTTTTTGAAAAGGTATTCGCCGACTAAAAAATCGACAATCGCGTCGCCGAGAAATTCAAGGCGCTCATAGCTTTCAGTATTATTTTCGTATGCATATGAGGTATGCGTAAAAGCGGTTTTAAGAAGGTCGGGATTTTTGAAAAAATACCCGATATTCTTCTGAAATTCGTTGATTTTCATAGAATCACCTTAAATTTAAAGGATTCAACCTCAAACGAAGTGAATCCTTTATAGTTATGTAATTAGATAAGAGCTTTAATTCTGTCAGCAACATCGCCAACTGTTTCGATACCTTCGAGAGCTTCGTCCTCGATTTCGATATTGAATTCGTCCTCGATATCGCAAATGATAGTAGCGATATCAACGCTGTCAGCATGTAAATCAGAAATAAAACCTGTATTTTCATTGATGTCAGATGCCTCAATCTTAAGTCTTGCACCCATAGCGTCAGCAATAATATTTGTAAGCTTTTCAAGAACCATGTTTTCACACTCCTTCCGACAATTATGATAATATAAAATCGTCAAATAGTCAAGTGTTTTGGGGAAATTCTTCCCCGAAAATCGGGGAAGAACTACATAAAAATATAAATCGTGCACAATAGAGCGCAGATAAGTGTAAGTGATGCGGAATTTACTGCAGGGAAAATATATTTCTCCCTGAAATTATACGCTGACAGCGAAATTGTGTAGACAATGCTCCACAAAGAAAGCAGTAGAAAAATAATCTCAAAAATGTTCAAAAATTCACCTCAGTTCGCTTCCTCAAAATCGGCGTAGAGCACCTTGAACGAAACATTTATTTGCGCCGCGCTGTAATGCTTTTCCCAATTAAATTTTTCCCACGCCTCAATATCCGAAAATTCGTGCTTTAGCGAACTTCCAAGCCCTAAAATATCGCTTTCGTATTTTGTCTGCGAATCTTTTATAAGGCTATTTGCTTCACCGTTTAACTTTTCTTCAAGGAACTTACAAAACTGCGATGATTTATCCCTGTTGTTTTCGATTTTACCTGCGTCGACATATTCGATTGAAAGGGGAACTTCAATATCAATATAAGCGTTATTATTTTCTGTTTTTCCTTTGAAAACGGGATTTTTTTGCTGAATCAGTCTTATTGTCACAAAACTATTTTTGTCGGGATAGGAAACACTGTAATTCTTCGGGTAATATTCGCCCGAAATAATTCGCGCGACATCGGTTTTAAAGCTTCCCAACGAGCCCACCATTTTGTCGTTTTGTAGTACTGCACAGCCGAGCACCTCGGTAGGATTTTCGCCGTCGCGCAAAATTTCGCCTGCCTTTGCTTCGTAAGAAAAATCATCGGAATAGGGAATAATATCAGAAGAAGGCTCATCCAATTTATTTTCATTCACGCCGACAAGCGGAACAAGACTTCCCGAAAAATCCTCCATCGTGTTGAAATAAAGATAGTAAAGATAAGCTTCGTTTACCTTGTCGTGCGCCACCTTGCGCATAATATTGTCGTAATATTTTTCGATAAATGTTTCCTGCGCGGGCTTC
>JAZRFX010000097.1:0-10761 GCA_045643845.1 Clostridia bacterium
CAGTTTTTTTTGTTGAATTAATCTTCATTTTTTAAGAGTTTCCTTTCGACAGTATTCGGCATATCCATATAGCTCATATCCCCTCAGTTTTATTATCGTAAAAATTCAAGAGCTGTGCGTTTTTTCTCTATTATTTCGTCAATTCGTTTGATGTAGTCAGCAGCTTCTTTCGGGTTGAATACACGCTCTATCCTATCGCCCTTTACCATTTTGGTAGATGCGCCGCCGCCGAGCGCGAGGATAGTTTGTATTTCCTCCATAATATAGATATTATAAAGGCTTTCGTGACCTTCCCTTGCAAAACCGACATTCTCAAGGTTGCCGAGAGTATTCCTTTGCTTATAAAGGTAATACGGATTATAACTATTTTGAGTTAAGAAGTCATATCCATACTGCACCATAGAGTCCATATCGGACGCAAAGCGGAGCTTTTCAAAATCGTCAATCAGTCTTGCCGCACGCTTAAGATACATTGTATGTACGGTGACCGCGTCGGGAGAAAGCGCGCAAACCTCGCGGATAGTGTGGGCAAATTCCTCGGGAGTTTCGTCGGGAAGGCCCGCGATAACATCGGCATTTATGCTGAAATAATTGTACTTATGCGCCATTTCAAATGCCTTTATTGTGTCCTCCACGCTGTGGCGCCTGCCGATTTTATCAAGCGTTTTCTGATTCATTGTCTGCGGATTGATACTTATACGGCGGACGGAGTTTTCACGAAGCATAGAAAGCATCTCGTCGGAAAATGTATCGGGACGACCTGCCTCAACTGTAAATTCACGAAGGCTTGTTACATCAAAACGCTCCTTGACGCGTTTTATGAGGATGTCCAGATCCTCAGGCGCAAGTGTGGTCGGAGTTCCTCCGCCAAAGTATATTGTTTCCACCTTCATACCGAAATCGTCCGCCATTTTTGCAGTTTCGTCAATTTCGGTCAAAAGGGCATTTACATAGGGTTTTACGAATTTTTGATTATGCGCCACCGCCTGCGAAATGAATGAGCAGTACGCGCATCTTGTCGGGCAAAACGGCACACCGAGATAGACGCTGACGCCGTTTTCCACGCGGTTTTCAAGGAGCTTACGCTCCTTTTTCGCAACATCGAGGGAAAGCTGCGCCTTCTTGGGAGTTACGAAAAGGTCATCTTGCATAAACGATAAAATTTCGCCGTCTTCTTTCCCTTCGTCAAGCATCATTCGTGCCGTCTTGGCGGGGCGTATGCCCGTTGAAACTCCCCACGGAGTAGGCATATCGGAAAGTTTTTTACACGCGAAATAAACCGACTTTTTTATAAGATCTGAAAGAGCTCTTCTGTCGGGATTTATAAAGCTGTTTTCTATTTCACCCTCGGAGAGCGCGTCGCCGAGGGTGATTTTAGCTTTTGCAATATATAAGTTTTCTTTTTGCTCCAATGAGGATACTACTTCAAATTCCGCCGTTATGTCAAAGAACAGCTGAAGAACCTGACGCACCGCATCATCAAGGGAGTGTCCGATGGTTTCAATTGTCATTTTCAATCATTCCAATGTATTGAGTAGGGATTGTTTTTATTTTCAAATCCTATTGTGGTAGCCTCGCCGTGGCCCGGGAAAACCTTTGTATTATCATCAAAGTTGTCCATAAGAAATCTTATTGAACGAAGCTCCTCTACAAGATTCCCAAAGTCGTAGCGACCGATTGAGCCGCGGAAAAGTAAATCCCCGCAAAAAAGATTATCGCCGAAAAGATAGCTTACACTACCGCTGCTGTGCCCAGGGGTATGGAAAACCTTTATCACAGTATTTCCAAGCGGAATTTCCTTTACATCGTCAAGGATTTCGTCCGCTTCATAAGGCTTTATCCTCTCCCCCGTCAAAAAGCTGAGGTTTGCGCCGTTATCGGTAAGCATCTTACTATCTCCGCTGTGGACATAAACCTTCGCGCCCGTTTTTTCCGCAAGGTCACAAAGCGCACCGATATGGTCAAAATGCCCGTGAGTGAGGAGAATTTTTTTGAGGGTATAGCCCTTCTCATTAAGATAGTCTGTTATTTTTTCGCACTCGGCACCAGGGTCAATTACTGCCGCCTCGCCATTATCGGAGAGCACATAGCAGTTAACGCCCATCATTCCGAGGGTTAAAGTTTTAATATTCATAATAAATTCCTTACTGAACTGTTCTCCTGATTTCGTGGACACCAGGAACGCGATAAAGCTTCTTTATGATATTTTCGAGCTGATCCTTGCTTTCGACCTCAATAGTGATATCGATAAGAGCCGTTCTATCCTTCATAGCACGGCCGTTTGCCGCAAGAAGATTAAGCTTTTGCTCGGAAACTACGCCGATAACATCGGCAAGAATACCACCGCGGTTGATACATTCAATACTGAGCTCCGCGCTGAAGCTTGTGGAAATGTCATCAAGCCAGTTACACTCAATAATCCTGCTTCTTGTGTCATCGTCAAGTTTTTCGGGAAGGACATTGACACAGTCGCATCTATGCACACTGACACCTCTTCCGCGTGTGATGAAACCGATGATATCATCGCCCGGGACGGGGTTACAACAACGAGAAAGTCTTACAAGGCAGTTATCAACGCCTCGAACTTCAATACCGCTGTCGCTCTTTTGCTTTTTCTTCGTAGTCTGCTTCAGAACGATTTCCGTCGGAGTATCTTCCTTATGGTCGCTTTGATAACTGTCACGCAGTCTTGTAACAACCTTTGCCGCGGTGATACCACCGAATCCGATTGCCGCATACATTTCGTCTATGTTTGAAAAGCCGTAGCGTTTGAGCATAGGTTCAAGATATTTAGGCTGGAAAAGAGATGCGTATGCGATGCCGAGCCTCTTGAGTTCGTTTTCGACAGCATCCTTACCGCGAATGATATTTGCTTCACGGTTTTCCTTCTTGAACCACGAATTGATTTTATTTCGCGCTGTACTTGTTTTAACAAATTTGAGCCAGTCACGACTAGGGCCCTTATTCGCGCCCGAGGTTATAACCTCAACTATATCACCATTTTTAAGCTTATAGTCAAGTGTAACAATCTTTGAATTAACCTTTGCGCCTGTCATCTTATAGCCGACTGCTGAATGGATGTAGAAGGCAAAGTCAATAGGACATGAGCCTGCAGGAAGTCCGATTACATCCCCCTTGGGTGTGAATACGAAAACCTCGTCGGCAAACATATCAATTTTAAGGGTGCGCATGAAATCTTCGGGGTCAACAGCTTCGCTCTGGATTTCAAGGAGCTTGTTTACCCAATCAAGATTCTTGGCGTCGCCTGCCTTACCCTCTTTATACTTCCAATGCGCCGCGATACCGCGCTCGGCAACCTTGTGCATATCCCAGGTACGAATCGGAATCCCAAACGGCTGACCGTCTGGACCGATTACCGTGGTATGAAGGGACTGATACATATTGGGCTTGGGCATTGCGATATAGACCTTGAATCGTCCCGGGATAGGCTTATACTCCTCGTGAACGATACCAAGTACTGCGTAACACTCCGCAACTGTATCCACGATAATTCTTACTGCGAAAAGGTCATAGATTTCGTCGAGAGTTTTATTTTGATTATACATTTTTCTGAAAATGCTGTATATGTGCTTCGCGCGGGCGGAAATCTGACATTTGATATGCATTTGCTCCATTTTTTCAGCGATAACACTTCTTACATTTTCAACATAGGAGTCGCGCTCCGACTGTTTTTGCGAAAGGCCTTCCACGATTTCGTAGTAAGCCACATTATCAAGATATTTGAGCGCTAAATCCTCAAGCTCGGTCTTGATTTTTGAAATACCGAGTCTGTACGCAAGAGGCGCGTATACATCGAGCGACTCTTTCGCTTTCTGGCGCTGTTTTTCAGGCTTCATATGCTTAAGAGTACGCATATTATGAAGTCTGTCAGCAAGTTTTATGAGCACAACGCGGATGTCTTCCGCCATAGCGAAAAACATCTTGCGCAGGTTTTCAATGTGCGCTTCCTCGCTTGAGATACACTTAATCTTGTCAAGCTTTGTTACGCCCTCAACAAGTGTTGCAACCTGTTCGCCGAATTCCTCTTTCATTTGTTCGGAGGTGTAGTCGGTATCCTCGATAACATCGTGCAGAAGACCTGCAATGATTGCATCGCGGTCAAGCTCCATATCGGCGAGGATGCGTGTAACCTCGTAAGGATGCATAAAGTACGGCTCTCCGCTGTGACGGAGCTGATCGCCGTGTTTTTCCTTGCAAAGAAGATAAGCCTTATAAATCAGGTCGCGGTCTTCCTGTGCATTTTTATTATATTTTTCTATTCGCTCCATCAAGACTTCAAAAGCCTGATCCATACGCTCACTTCCTTTCAAAAGGGGATTTTTAATAGTTTTCCTCTACTTCTCTCTTAATGCGCTGATATACTTCGCTCTTATCAATTGAAACCTTTTGTCCTTTTTCGGTTTCACAAAGTGTAATCTGAACAACATCACCAAGCTTGTTGAAGTTGAGAATCTTCAAATCCTGAAATACGCTGAGAACATTTATAAGCTTGTCGCGCATAATTCTTCTTCCGAGCTTTTCGGTAAGAAGCCCTGTAAGATTTGAAATTTCCTCACTCAAACCGCCCTGCTGACGGATGTAGCGGTAAATGTCGGCAAAATCGTTTCTGTCGGGAAGAACATCGCTCTTTTCCTTATAGGCGACGCGGATTGAGTTTATGATAATCTGAAGTCTTATCTGGCCGTTGTAGAGGTTGATATTAAGCTCGCCTGCAAGGTCGACCATATCCCCTACATAAAATTCCTTTGCCATTGAGCCTGCGCCGAATGCGATAGCTTCAACAATTCTGCCGTCGCTTTCAACGAGGATTCTGCAATGCTTTCCTTCGGAAAGGGTTTTTACATCTATGATTCTTGAATTCATAAGTGCAAAAACGGGAACCTTGTTTCCTGCGCCGTAGGGTGCAAGAACCTCGGTCTTTCTTATGGTAGCAGCATTTATATCTTTTACAGTTATTTTAGAATCTATGAGAAGCTCGGGAACCTTTTCCTCAAAATTGCATTTGTTTGCAAATTCGTTGAGGCGTTTGTCAAGTTCCGGGATATACTCTTCCTTGATTGAAAAGCCTGCAGCATATGCGTGGCCACCGAATTTTTCTAGGATATCGGCACAGTTTCCGAGAGCGTCGAAAAGATTGAGTCCTTCAACGCTTCTGCCACTGCTCTTACACCAATCGTCCTCGATTGAGATGAGGATACAGGTTTTGTTGTATCTTTCACAAATTCTTGAGGCAACAACTCCGATGATACCGTGATGCCAGTTTCTTTTTGCAAGAACGAGCACCTTCTTATCGGCAAGATCAATTTCGTTTATCATTTCAACCGCTTCGTCGAAGATGATTTTTTCTTCGCTCTGACGGTTTTTGTTGTCGTTGTCAAGACGAACTGCAAGTTCCTGCGCCTCCTGAGGGTCCTTTGTGAGGAGAAGGTCAACGGCAATCATTGCGTTAGACATTCTTCCTGCAGCGTTAAGACGGGGTGCAATTGAATAGCTTACAACGGAGCAGTTGTTCCATTTTTGACGAAGTCCGAGTGTTGAAATAACTGCCGCAAGTCCTGTATTGGGATTTTTGGAAAGCTTTTCAATACCGCGAGCCGCAATGATTCTATTTTCATCTCGAAGCGATACGACATCGGCAATTGTGCCGAGCGCTACGATGTCAGCGTACTGGTCTAAAAGCTCGTTTTCGCTTTTTTCACTTGCCGCGCAAACGAGCTTGAATGCAACGCCTACGCCTGCAAGGTCTTTAAAAGGATAGCTGCAATCCATACGCTTGGGATTGATTACTGCAATAGCTTCGGGAAGTTCAGGCTTGCATTCGTGGTGGTCGGTGATGATGACATCAAGACCGTTTTCCTTTGCGTAAATTGTTTCTTCAAAAGCGGTGATACCTGTATCAACGCTGATAAGAAGTGTTGCGCCGTCATCAATTATCTTTTGGATTGCGGCCTTGTTGATTCCGTAGCCTTCATTCTGGCGGTCGGGTATGTATGCCTTGATATTTACCCCGTGCGAACGGAAAAAGCTTACAAGAAGTGCTGTCGATGTGATACCGTCAACATCGTAGTCGCCGTATACAACAACATTTTCCTTCTTTTCGATTGCTTCGTGGATTCTCTTTACCGCCTTGTCCATATCGCAGAGAAGGTCGGGAGAATAGAGAGTATTTGAGTTTTTGTCGAGGAATTTCTTGGCTTCAGCAGCATCGGTAAAGCCACGGTTTATAAGAACCTTGGCAACGATAAGCGGAATATCAAAAAGCTTTGCGTATGCCTGTGCCTGCGCGTCGCTTACATTTTCGTCAAGAAACACCCATTTCTTTTCGAGCATTTATATTTCCCCTCTTTCGTGAAAAACTAACTATAATAGTGTAATTATAACATAAAGTGTATAGCGTTTCAACATTTTTAGCACTAAAAATCCGAGAAAAGTATATTAAAATTTGATAATGGAATACTAAAAACACTCTAATCCAATCGGGGTGTTTTTTATGTGCACAGCTATAGCATACAGCGGTCAGGATTTCTATTTTGGAAGAAACCTTGATTTCGAACATTCATTCTCGGAAAAAATCGTTGTAACGGCGAGGGATTTTCCCCTATCATTCCGCCATACCGATAAGATTTTCTCGCACTACGCCATAATCGGAATGGGGATTGTTTCAAACAATTTCCCGCTTTATTTCGATGCGGCAAACGAGAAAGGCTTGTCAGTTGCAGGGCTTTTGTTCCCGCATTTTTCCGTCTATCACCCGCCAAAGGAAGGAAAGCTTAATATCGCATCGTTTGAATTTATTCCATACATTCTCTCCATATGCGGAAGTGTCGCGGAGGCGAGGGAGCTTCTTTCGGGAATAAATATTACGAACACGCAGTTCAGCGACGAATTCCCGCCAAGTCCGCTGCACTTTATTATTGCCGATAAAGACGGCTGTATAGTTGCGGAATCCACTGCGGAGGGGCTTATGGTTTATGACAATCCCGTCGGGGTGTTGACAAATGCCCCTCCCTTCCCCTCGCAGATGCATAATTTGGGGAATTTTATAAATCTTTCTCCACGCGAGCCCGAGAGCGGTTTTCCGCATTACAGTCGTGGGCTTGGAAGCGTAGGGCTCCCAGGGGATTTTTCTTCGCAATCACGCTTTGTAAAGGCGTCTTTTTTAAAGCAAAATTCGCCCAAATACGAAAATGAACAAGAGTGCATCAGTCAGTTTTTCCACATTTTGGATAGCGTCCTGATGGTGCGCGGAAGCGTTTTTACCGAGAATGAAGATATGGAAATTTCTCATTACTCCTCATGCATAAACGCAAGTCGTGGGATATATTACTACAAGACTTATGACAATTTATCGCCAAGTGCAGTAAGGCTTTCAGACTACGATTTGGACCGCGATATGCTATATACCTTTGATTTAATACGCACCTTCGGCGTTAACTACCAAAGATTGTAAAAAACGACATTCTCTTACATTGACGATGCGAGGGCGGAGATTATATAATATAAATCGGAGGTGAAAACCATGTCCGATTTGAAGTCAGAGGATTTTCAGAAGAAGGTGTCGCATCTTATAATACGCAATCAAAATGTTGTTGACATACTGACAAAATGCCAGAGCGCGTGCAGTAAAATTTGTCGCAGCAGTATTAAAACGGCAACGGGATGCGGATGCCTGAAAATAAGTGTTGAGAAAAAGCTCTCCCCCATTTCGTCGGAAGAAATGACGGGAATAAGCGGGAATCTTTGCCCCGAATGCAAGGAAATTATTGAAAACGAAATCGGCGAAATGCTGTTCTATATCGCAGGATTATGCAACGCGATGGGACTTAACATGCGTGACATAATGAAAAAAGAAATCAAAAATATCGAAGTTCTCGGAAAATACAGTTTGAGGTAATAGAGGTGGTGTCCTGAAGACACCACCTCTATTACTGTTTAAATTCCAAAAGGGTTGCAAGTTTGCCCGTAGTTTTGTTGCGTAAAAAATAGGGATTCGTGAAAACGAATCCCTGATTATTATTTTCTTCTATTGCCTCCACGCTTACCTTCTACATTTCTTTTAAGGTCAAGCATTCTCGCATCGCTTGACTGCTTGAAAGAAGCCATCATATCCTCAAAGGACATATCCTTCTTTTCCTCGCCCCATACGATTTCGGCTGGCTTACCGCTGAAAGGTTCGGGAGCGCGCTTCTGGAAGGTTCTCTCCTGCGCCTGCTTGATAGAAAGGCTTATTTTACCCTTTTCGTCAAGTGTCAGGACCTTAACCTTAACTTCCTGACCAACCTTAAGGTGTTCATTTATATCTTTGACATAGTTTCTTGCAACTTCGGAAATATGTACAAGTCCTGTTACTCCATCAGGTAAATCAACAAATGCACCGAATCCCGTTATTCCGGAAACTTTTCCTTCAATAATTTGTCCTACTTCAAGTGCCATAAAGGACAGATACCCCTTTCAGTAAATAAGAATACTTCGAAATTACAATGCATCAGTTTCCTATAATGAATACTGTCTCGCCGTCGCGGACATATCCTTCATCACGGGCTTTTTCCTCGTAAAATCTGTCAGAAGAGCTGTACGCTGCCTTTTCCTTGAGTTTTTCGTACTCCTTTTCCTGAAGTGCGATTTCCTCCTTGCAACGCGCAGTTTCCTTGCGTATGTTTATAAGGCGAAATTGCTGAGCTGTAAGGGTGTACAAAAACCCGCCGATTATTAAGATAGAAACCATCAAACGAAGATAGTCGCTGCTTGTATATTTGCGTTTTTTGTGCACTTTTTTAGTTGCAGCTCTGCTCACACATATCACCTCACATCATATAGTATAGCGTAAAGTAATTGATTTGTAAAGATTTTTTTACAACATTTTAACTCTTTTTTTGATTATTTTTTTCCGCTTTTCTGCGCCGTTTTTTATGCTTTTGATTTTGCGTTTTATCCACACAAAACGCCTTCTTGTTTTGATGGCAATTTTTTTAATCGGAGAGATAAAAAAGCGCGCCGTTTTCACAAGTGGTTTCAGGAAAAATTCCTCAATTATTTTGGAGATAAAAGCAAGGATTTTCAGGAAAAGATGGCTTAAAAAGGACGCATAAAAAAGAATTCCGCTGACCATTCCCATAACCTCGTAATAGCGGATTTCGCCGTTATTCACGCTGAAGCTTGCGCCGAGCATTATAGCGATGAAAAGAGCTGTGAAAATGATATCCTCGATGGTGGTCCTGACACTTCCTGCAAAGTGTTTTTTGCGGAAAAACCGTTGGATGTCAAAAAGCGCGCCGCAAAGCATTCCCAAAAGTATAAAAAGCGAGAAAACATATATCTGATGCGAGGATGAAACAATCATTATTTAAGGAGCCTCCTTAAAATCCCCTCTCCCTCTCCGCGCCCCGCACTGTAGACGCATCCCGCGATTTCGCCTTCGATAAATATTTCCCCGCTCTCGGTGGAAAGTTTTTTGACCTTCATCCCCCTCCCCGTTATCGTAAGAAGATGGTTATCCCCTATAAGCACGATTTTTTCGGGAGAAAAGCTCTCTACATCCCTGACTCCGCCCGCGGTGAGCTTTGCGCGGTTTTCAATTATGATATTGCCTATCTTTTTATTAGTGTTTTCAGTCATTATAAAACCCCCTTGTCTTAAATTTTATTAAGACTAAAGGGGGTTTATGAGTTTATTTTAAAGCATCTTTTTAAGGAACATTCCCGTATAGGATTTCGGATTTTTTGCAACCTCTTCGGGAGTACCCGTCGCAACGATTTCGCCACCGCCGTCGCCGCCTTCGGGACCGAGGTCGATGATGTGGTCCGCCGTCTTTATAACATCGAGGTTATGCTCGATTACAAGAACGCTGTTTCCTTCCTCGACAAAGCGGTTCAAGACATCGATAAGACGATGAACATCGGCGCTGTGAAGTCCCGTTGTAGGCTCGTCAAGGATGTAGATTGTTCTGCCCGTTGAACGCTTGGAAAGTTCGGTTGCAAGCTTTACGCGCTGTGCCTCGCCGCCTGAAAGAGTGGTCGAAGACTGACCAAGCTTGATATAGCCGAGTCCGACATCCTTAATGGTCTGAAGCTTGTTTTTGATTTTGGGGATTGCTTCAAAGAAGTCGGTCGCCTCGTCAATGGTCATATCAAGCACTTCGTAGATATTTTTGCCCTTGTAGTGAACATCGAGCGTTTCTCGGTTGTAGCGCTTGCCCTTACATACCTCGCAGGGCACATATACATCGGGTAAGAAGTGCATTTCAATTTTGATTATACCATCGCCCGAGCAGGCTTCACAACGCCCGCCACGGACATTGAAGCTGAAGCGTCCCTGATTATATCCGCGCGCCTTTGCCTCGGGAGTTTGCGCAAAAAGTTCGCGGATATCGTTGAATACGCCCGTGTAGGTCGCAGGATTTGAGCGCGGAGTTCTGCCGATGGGCGACTGGTCGATATCGATAACCTTGTCAAGATTTTCGATGCCCTCCATACCCTTGTGCTTTCCCGGAACGGCTTTACTGCGGTTGAGTTTATATGCAAGGTGCTTATAAACAACCTCGTTTACGAGCGAGCTTTTACCGCTGCCCGATACACCCGTAACGCATACGAATTTCCCGAGCGGAATATCAACATTTATATCCTTGAGGTTGTTTTCCGCCGCCTTTATTACGGAGATTTTTTTACCGTTTCCTTCGC
Source organism: Clostridia bacterium (assembly GCA_045643845.1). Lineage (GTDB taxonomy): Bacteria > Bacillota > Clostridia > UMGS1883 > UMGS1883 > UMGS1883. The sequence continues at coordinate 10,698 of JAZRFX010000097.1, forward strand.
GGCGTACTTTAGGAACTTCTATCTTTTTCCTGCCACTTAAGTAGTCGCCCGTGACAGAATTTTT
>JAZRFX010000098.1:0-11617 GCA_045643845.1 Clostridia bacterium
ATTTCTCACAGCGGGAGCAAAGTACATCTCCTCGATATTTTCCACAGTAATTCCGCGTCCCTCAACATTGATTCCCGTAGGCAGTGTGTTTGTTTCTTCTATATATGCTTCCATAGAAGCCATTAAAAGTTCGCCAAAAGGAACTTCCGCAAAAAAATTTGGAAGAACCAGCGCATCTTCAGGCTCGCTTTGAAGTTTATCAAGTTCAAAACTTACACCGCCGGTGCGAAGTTCGGGCACGGCTTCTTCAAACGAAAGCTCTTCTCCAAGCGAAATATCTGTCAGGGGTAAAGTTTCCTCGGCAAACGAAACAGTCGGCACGAGAAGAAATATTAAAATCAAGGATAATATTCTTTTCATTGTTCCCACTCCTTTCCTTAATTATATTCCTTTAAGGTTTTATTGTCAAGGGAAGGAATGTGGTGTGTAAACAACAAAAAAAGAACAGCCCCCGAAGGGACTGTCCTTTTTTAATTGACTATTTTATAAGAGTCAAGAATTAGTCGAGAGTTCTGTAAACTACTACGTCTACTACAACTTCGTCAATTACTCTTACGAATACCTTAGCATCGTACTTGTCAGCACGGCCGATAAGGCTCTTTGTAAGAGACTTCTTGCTGATTTCGGGTTCAGAAGCATCTTCTGTGTAGTCAACAAGAACTGTGTTAGCGCTCTTCTGCATTACCATGTAGTAGTCGCTACCTTCAGCTTCTGTGATACCTGTCATAGCAGATGCGAACCAGATGTAGTTGTCATCAGCAGATTCAGCGATCTGGTAACCATAGTAGAGTTCCTTAGCTACATCGTTAGCTTCAAGTACGCTTTCTGCGCTCTTGTCAAGGACTACCTTGAAGTCGTCAGCAACGCCTTCAGCTGTGATTGTGCTTGTAAGGATGATATCGCCGATTGCAAGGTCAGAAGCTGCGAAACCGTTGTTTGAACGGAAGCCGTCTTCGTTGTAAAGAGTAACCTTTACTTCCTTACCAGCCTGGATACCTTCGATAACTGTAGCAGCGTCATCATTGTAAGAAACTGTCTTCTTACCTGTGATAACGATGATTTCGCTATCAGCTGCGATAGAAGTTACGAGCTGGTAACCTACAGCAGCCTTGTAGATGCCGTTTTCGAGACCTGCAGCGGGAAGAGCTACATAGTATTCTTCTTCGTCAGCAAGGATTTCGATAACCTTACCTACCTTGATGTTTTCTTCTTCAACCTTAGAAGTTGTGTCGTTGTATGCACCTTCAAGAGCGAACATTACAGAAGTTTCGTCGAATGTCTTAGCACCGAGAGACTTTGTATCTGCATTGTACTTGCTTGTTGTTGAGGGTGTTGAGAAACCAACAGACTTAAGGTCCTTGATTTCGTCGTTCTTAATCTTTACTTCGAAGAGAAGGTTCTCAGCTGTGTTAACATAAGCGTAAGCTTCTGTTGCACTCTGGCTGTGACCCATTTCGCCTGCGATGTAAGCAGAAGCTTCTTCAGCTGTCTTAGAAACGTTGTCGATTGTAACGTTCTTAGCGTAGTTGTAAGCCTTTACTGTACCGTCTGCAGTGATGATTGTTGCATAGTACTTGCTGCCCATGCCAGCGTCCTTACCTGTGTTAAGGAAGAATGCGTAAGCACCCTTTGAAGCTGAACCGTCAGCGTAAGCGATCTGACCGTCGATGTTAAGGTAGAAGATACCTTCAACGTTCTTAAGAGAAGCGAGTGAAGGACCAGCCTGTGAAGGAGCGTATTCTTCACCAGCGATTGTAACCTTTTCGTCTGTCCAACCGTCTACAGAACCTGTAACGTTCTTAGATGAAACATAGAGAACGCGAGCGTCTGTATCGATAACAGCTGTTGTAACTGTGTCGCCAGCAGCGATAGCTGAAGCTTCAACTACTGCGCCATCCTTGTAAACGATAACGAGTTCTGTTTCAGATTCTGTATCGATATCGTCAAGGTCACCTGTGTAAAGTGTGAAGAAGATGTCTGTGTCATCTGCTTCTACTTCTTCAACTACTGCTTCGTAGTTGTAGTCAACGATGATTGCTGATTCGTAACCAGCCTGTGTTGTATCGCTGTCGATAAGTTCGATTGTACCACCGAGGTCGAATTCAGCGATGATGTCGTCTGTGTTGTCAAGTGAAGAAGTTTCTTCGTTGAAGTTCTTCCAAGCGTTTGTGATGTTGATCTTAACATCATACTTCTTGTTTGAACCTTCCTTCTTGTAAACGAGCTTGCCGTCTTCTGAATCAGAAACGAGCTGAGCTGCGCTAAGCTTAAGAGTAGCGTTTGCGCCCTGCTTTTCAGCGATAGCGTAAAGCATTACGTCGCCTGTTTCAGCGTCTGCTTCTGTACCGATGTAAGCAACTACCTTATTACCAAGGTACTTGTCTGCATCTGCAACGAGTTCAGCGTTAACCTTGCCTGCAAGAGTTGCGTCCTGGAGAACGTAGTTCTTACCAACAAAGCCCCAAGCCTTAAGTGTAGCAGCGTCAAAACCGAGTTCTGACTTAGCTTCGAATTCGTAACCGTTAGCAGCTACTTCTGTGAGAGGAGTTTCTGTAACGATACCTTCGTACTTCTTAACGCCAAGGTAACGAGAAAGAACTGTTTCGCCTGTCATGCCGTATTCATCACCAGCTGCGCCTGTAGACCAAGATGTCTGATCCATAAGTTCAACTTCGAGTGAGTTGTAAGCAAGAACTGCGATTGTGCTTCTAGCTGCAGCGTCGCCTACACGACCGTTAGCGTTCTTTGTGATACCCTTTGCAGAAGCAACTGCAAGGTAACCTGTGGGGTAACCACCCTTGCTCTGAGCTGCAAGGTCGTAACCGAGAGCAGCAACGATCATCTTAACAGCCTGTTCGTAAGTAACCTTATCTTCGGGACCGAACTTGCCATTGCCGTAACCGTTGATGATCTGCTGAGCCTGTGCTACATTGATGTAACCTGATGCCCAGTGATCTGCTGCAACGTCATCAAATACTGTTGAACCCATGCTTGACTGAGCCTGATCTTCGTAACCGAGTACACGGCAGATGATAGCAGCCATCTGAGCTCTTGTAACTGTTTCAGCGGGCTTGAATGTACCATCTTCGTAACCCTTGAGGATTTCAAGGTTTGAAAGGATAGTAACAGCTTCTGAAACAACTGTTCCTTCTGCTACGTCTGTGTAAGCGAGAGTGCTGATAGCGCTCATGCCGAGGATCATAGCAAATGCAAGAACAACTGCGAGTGTCTTCTTGAGATTTTTCATTATAATCTCTCCTCCTATAAAATAATATTTTTTGAAAGAGTGTCGATTTTACTTTCGGCGACCTCTTTCAAATTCACCAAAAGTTGAGTATCGGGGTGTTCAGGGAACTCCCCTCTTACTATATTGGCATTATAGCACCCATTTTTTACAGAGTCAATACACTTTTAGTATCTGTAACGAAACTGTAATCTTTTGTAATATTACTATCACATTTGCGATTTTTTTGTAATAAAATTTCGGGTACATATATATAAGGAAGAAACTCGTGCCAAATCGACTTAAGGTTACTGTTATTTTACAGAGGATAACATGACATAAATTCGTCTTTTTTCGTGATTTCTGATAAATTCGAGAATTATTTCTTCTCCACCCTGCCTTTTGTACAGCTCTTCGCGGAGCGAAAGCATGGTATTTACGCCCACTCCGTTTATTGCGGTGATGATATCGCCGTACCTTATTCCCGCGGCAAAAGCAGGGCCTTCGGGATCGAGCTTGGCGACAAACATACCTTCTTCAATGTCGTCGCCGAGGTCAAGATAGCGCGTCGCCTCGGGGGTATAGGCGTAAAGGCCGAGGTACGGAGTTCGGAACTGTCCGACATTTTTGAGGCGGTCGATGATGCTCGCGCAGACATTTATCGGGACGGCGAAGCCCATACCCTCGGCTGATGTAACCTTGATTGTGTTGATTCCCACCACTTCGCCGAGGCTGTTTATAAGCGGACCGCCGCTGTTTCCTGAATTTATCGCAGCGTCGGTTTGGATAAGGTCCTCCATATATCCCATCTCGCCGTTGTCGTTTTCTATGCTGATGCTTCGTCCCGTCGCGCTGATTATTCCCGCGGTGACGGTGCGCTCAAATTGCATACTGAGGGGATTGCCGATTGCGACGACGCTTTCTCCGACGCGGACGCGCTTTGCATCACCCAGCGTGCAGTAGGGGTAGTCCTTCCCCTCGATTTTGACAATCGCAAGGTCGAGCGCGCTGTCGCTCCATATGGTTTTCCCTTCGAGCGTTTCTCCGCTGTGGAGCGTTACCTCGATTCTTTGCGGACGCGCGCCGATTACATGATGGTTCGTGATGATATATCCGTCCGAGGTTGCGAGAACTCCGCTTCCCATATACCACTCGATTTTTTTATTTATTCCCTGCGAGGTGTCAGCGCTCGATATTCCAACCACACAGCGGAGGGCGTTTTCTATCATATCCTCGCGCAGAGGAGCTTCGTTTTTTGGAATGACCACCTCGGGCGTGCGGATGCTCATATTTTTCCCGTTTGTTCTTTGCGGGATTTCCTTGTCGCCTGAAAAAATCGTATATGTTCCTATTAATATAAGCATTATCCCGATGGCGCACAAAAGGAAAAGCCCCGACTTTTTGAGTACTCCTTTCATTAAAAAACCTCCTTACCAGGATATATTATCCAAATAAGGGGGTTTTTATTAGGGGACGGGAACATTTCCCCCGCCGATGGAGAAAGTGTCTGCAGTGCAGACAAAAGTGAGCCTTTCCCTTGAGGTGGATTTCCCCGTTGGGGAAAATGTCTGCGTTGAGCAGACAAAAGGGGCACGCTCGGGAGAGAAGGTGTCAGCGTCAGCTGACGGATGAGGTGGAAATGTTTTTCAGCATATGCCTATTCCTCTAAATTACTTTTATTCGCTTTATGATAAAAATACGGGGCAGTTTTTGTGTAACAAAAACTGCCCCGTCCCCAAACTGTACAGCAGCGGAGCTAACGAAGAGGAAGACTTTGTGAGCACTACTTTTGTCGGGCTGAAGGAGTGAAATTCTGCAATCATCTCGTAGGGGAGGGCTTCCACGCCCTCCCGCGAAAGCACATATCTTCGGGACGGCACAGAGACCGTCCCCTACGAAAGTTCCTCTCTATTGCCAGGTCACGGTTTCATTGCTCGTTGCATTACCCGGTTTCCAGCTAAAACGAAAAAGGGATCCTCAACTTGAGAATCCCTTCCTATACTTTGAATTTTCACATTCACTTTGCTTCACACCAAAAGTGCTACGGCTCTTGCTTCGATGCCTTCTTCGCGGCCTGTAAAGCCCATTTGCTCATTTGTTTTTGCCTTGACGCTGACTTTTTCAATTTCAACGCCCATTGCAAGCGCGAGATTTTCGCGCATCTTTTCAATATGTGGAGCCATTTTCGGCTTTTGCACAATGATTGTGGAATCTATATTTCCTATTTCATAGCCTTTTTCACGGATAAGACGAGCCGCTTCGGAGAGAAGCGCGATACTGTCAGCGCCCTTGTACTTTTCATCGGTATCGGGGAAATGACGACCGATATCGCCAAGCGCCGCCGCGCCGAAAAGTGCATCAATTATCGCGTGACAAAGCACATCGGCATCGCTGTGCCCTAAAAGTCCCTTATCGTGCGGAATTTTCACGCCGCCGATGATGAGATCGCGCCCCTGTACTAATTTATGTGTATCAAATCCTGTTCCGATTCGCATAGCATTTCCTCCGCCCAAAATTCGTGTTGCGGTAAATATATCCTCGGGAGTTGTGATTTTTATATTTTCGTAGCTACCCTCGGTCACGCTTATCTTTCCGCCCGCCTTTTCAACAAGCGCGCAGTCATCAGTTTCGTCAAAGCCGAATTTTTCGTACGCATCCTTTATCATTTCACGCCCGAAAACCTGCGGAGTCTGAATAAGAATAGCGCATTTTCTGTCAACTGTGCTTTCAATTACTTTTTCTTTTGACACGACTTTTATTGTATCCTTCGGAGCAACGCCTGCCGCCGCCGCGCCTGTCTTGAGAGCCGTTTCAACCGTGTTTTTTATTATTTCCTGCGATACAAGAGGTCTTGCCCCATCGTGAATGAGAACGAAGTCACCCTTTGCCTCCATAATACCATTATAAACACTTTCGCCGCGCGTTTTTCCGCCTGCGACGATTGTGATATTCTCAAATTCCTTAAGCTCCTCGCGGAAGGCGGGGATATTCTCCTCGCTTGCGACAACTATTGTTTCGTCGCATATATCCGCCTTTTCAATCGCGCCGACAGTATGTACAAGAACGCTCTTTCCCATAATTTTCATAAGGATTTTGTTCTGCCCCATTCGAGTACTTTTCCCTGCGGCAACTATTATTGCTGAAATGGTTTTCTTCATAAAATCACCTAAAACTAAAAGCCGTTAATACTAACGGCTTTTATATTATCCCTGACTAATTTCCTCGTCAACCATACCATAGAGCTTATCTTCAATGCTCTGGTGGTCAACGCCTGTAGCCACTACAATTTCACTTATTAAAATTTGCTTCGCGCTGGAGAGCATTTTCCTCTCCCCTGTAGAAAGTCCCTTTTCGCGGTCGCGGAGCATAAGGCTTTTCACAACAGCGGCAACCTCGAAAACATCACCGCTTTTGATTTTTACCATATTGTCGCGGTAACGCTTATTCCAGTTCTGGATAACATCGGTTTCGGATTCGCGGAATGCTTTCATAACCTTTTCCGCCTCTTTCTTTCCGATAACATCGCGCACGCCAACGCCCTGCGCATTTTCAGTAGGCACCATAACCTTCATATCACCGATGGGCATACGAATAACATAGTACGACTGTAATTTTCCCAAAATTTCCTTCTGTTCGATGTCTTCAATAATACCAGCGCCATGCATTGGATACACAACGCTGTCACCAATTTTGTACATGGTGCGCCTCCGTCTCTGAAAAAATCCAATATTACCCACGATTTTATTATAGCACCTTTTGATTTTTTTGTCAAAGAGTTATTTGAAAATTTTATCCGAGGAAGCTTTTTCGTTCAATTCTCTCCTCTATACAGCGGTTGACCTCGGCGCCGACAAAGAGAATGCACATACAAAAGAATATCCACAGCATAAAGAAAACGATTACCGAAAGGCTGCTGTAAAGATAGGAAAAGTTTGACATATTTTCGTAGTAGTGCGAGAAAAGTGCCGAGCATCCTATCCAGCCAACCGCACTTAAAAGCGCGCCCGGAATCTGGATGTAAAGCTTTGTCTTCCTTGCAGGAATCACGGTGTACATAGTAACAAAAAAGATTGAAAGCACCGCGACACCGACCGCCATACGAAGACTCATAAACAGCGGAGCAATTTCAAACATCCACGGGATATGTCCCGAAAGCCAGCTGACAATAGTATTGCCAAAAACGAAGAATATCAAACACGAAAGAAGCAGCGCCATAAGAAGCAGCGTATAAATCATACTCATAAGTCGGAGCACAAGGAAATTTCTTGTTTCGTGCTCGTTAAAAATGAGGTTGAGTCCCGTCACAAGTGCGTGAACGCCGATAGATGCCGCCCAAAGCGTTGTTATCGCAGTAATCGAGATGAGAGCAACGCCACTTTTATCATATGTTTCGGACACTATCGCCGATATGGCAGGGCGCGCACCTTTGGGGAAAACGGCTACAATTTCTTTTATCACAGTCGATTCTTCAAGCGGCAAAAATCGCACCATACCGAGAAGAAGCATAATAAAAGGAACAAAAGAAACCGTCACGAAAAAGGCGGCATTCGCCGAGTGAAGGTCGATTTTGTCCTTAAAACTTTTCTTTATTACTTCGATTATGAATTTGAGAACTTTTTTCATAAAGCACCTCTTAACCAGTGTTCGAAAAAGAAGCGTATCGCTTCACCCATTTCGCGTTCCAACTAAATTTTGTTACCACAAATGTCACTCGCGATAAAATCACACAAATTCCTGCGCGGTGAAAAAAGGGAAAATACGCTGTATTTTCCCTCTCTATTTATTATTCTTCAGTTTCTTCTTCCTTTGGGAAAACCTGCACAACAGTTTCAAGCACGCGACCGCTGTCGGTCTTTGTAATTGTGATTTTGAGGTTTTCGTGGTCGAAGCAGTCGCCCTCATCGGGCATTTTTTCAAGGTTATGCGCCGCAAAACCGCTGACGGTTGTGATGTCAGAATCGTCGTCCTCATCCTCAAGCTCAAGCTCAAATCCTTCAAGGAATTTGTCAATGCTTGTACTTCCGAGCACGCGGTATTTGTCGTCGGCAATTTTTACGATGTCCTCGATAACCTCGTCGTGCTCGTCATAGATTTCGCCGACAAGCGATTCGATAACATCCTCAAGAGTTACGATGCCCTCGGTTCCGCCGTATTCATCCTTTACAACTACCATATGAATCTTCGCGTCCTGAAAAAGCTTCAGAACCTTCGAAATTTTCATTGATGAGAATATAAAGTTAACATTTCTTACAAGATCCTTCACAGGAGTATTTCCATGCTTGAAAAAGTCCTTCTGATAAAGAATACCGATAATGTTGTCTATGCTTCCCTCGTAGACGGGGATTCTTGAAAATTCAGTATCGGCAAAGACCTTTGCGATACGCTCTCTGTCCCACTCGATATCGACTGCCGCAACATCGACGCGGGGAGTTAAAATGTCGTTTACATCGAGGTCGCTGAACTTGATAACATTTTTGATGAGCTCGCTTTCCTGCTCGTCAATTTCGCCGTCTTCCGCCGCTTCTTCAACAACTGTGATGATTTCTTCTTCCGTCACGGACACTTCGCCGTCGCCTTTAAAGAACGAAAGGACGAATTTTTGCCACAGGCTGAATATAAATGTAAGCGGAGTTAATGCCCAAGTTAAAAAGCCAAGGCTTCCTACAGCCCTTTTAGAAAACCTATCGGCGTTGCGTTTGGCAAGCGTTTTTGGGGTGATTTCGCCGAAAATAAGAAGCGCAAGCGTCATTACAATAGTAGAAATCGTTGCGCCGAGAGCATCGCCAAGAAGCTCTACAAAAAGCACAGTCGCAATAGATGTTGCGAGTATGTTTACGATGTTGTTACCTATAAGTATTGTCGAGATTAGTTTCTCATAATTTTCGCCAAGCTCGAGAACGCGGCGGGCTTTTTTGCCTTTTTTATCTTCAGCCTCGTTTTTCATCCTTACTCTGTTATAAGTTGAAAAAGCTGTTTCGGATGCTGAAAAATATGCGCTGAGTGCAATCAGCACAATTAAAATCAATACAAAAATCGGTATACTTCGGGCGTCCATCAGGACAATCACTCCTTAAAATTTTAAAAATTTGTTAGCGGACATACCACTACGCGTACATTATAGCATATATTTATATTTTGTCAAGCGAGGGTTCGAATCCCCCTGAAAACGCATAAAAAAAGAACAAACACCCAAATCAATGGATGCCTGCTCTTGTTTGGCGTGCTTGAAGGGATGATAATGCTTCGCATTCTCCCTGCTTGACGACCGCTCGCCTCTCGCGGTGCCCGTCTGCGCACCAACTCGCTAAAAACGATTATCAATCGTTTTTCATCCGCTCGTTGCCCTCACAGGGTTCGAATCCCCCTGAAAACGCATAAAAAAAGAACAAACACCCAAATCAATGGATGCCTGCTCTTGTTTGGCGTGCTTGAAGGGATTCGAACCCCTGACCCTTTGGTTCGTAGCCAAATACTCTATCCAACTGAGCTACAAGCACATAAATATTCGCTTTTTTTAGATGCATTGACTATATTAACATACATTTTTTAAAAATGCAAGCATTATTTTTGTTTTTTTCAAAATTTCTTGTTCGAGCAACCCTTTACGATTGACAAAGGCTTTCCTTGAATGATATACTTATATAATATAATGGAAACATTTTTGTATTAAGCGAGGTATAATTATGAACAACTACAAAATTGGCACAAAGTGTATTCAGTCAGGTTACTCTCCCAAAAATGGCGAACCCAGACAGATTCCCATTTATCAGAGTACTACTTTTAAATACGAAACAAGTGAAGCTATGGGCAAGCTTTTCGACCTTGAGGCTTCAGGATATTTTTACAGCCGTCTTCAGAACCCCACAAACGACTGCGTTGCCGCACGCATAGCAGACCTTGAAGGTGGCACGGCGGCTATGCTTACTTCAAGCGGTCAGGCCGCATCCTTCTACAGCGTGTTCAATATTGCAGGTTGCGGCGACCACATCGTTTCTTCATCTGCAATTTACGGCGGTACATACAACCTTTTCGCCGTTACAATGAAGAGAATGGGCATCGAATTCACATTCGTTGCTCCCGACTGCAGCGAGGAGGAGCTTAACGCTGCATTCCGCCCCAACACAAAGGCAGTTTTCGGCGAAACTATCGCTAACCCTGCTCTTGATGTTCTTGATATTGAAAAATTCGCAAATCCCGCACACGCACACGGCGTTCCGCTTATTATTGATAACACATTTGCAACACCTATCAACTGTCGTCCTTTTGAATGGGGTGCGGATATTGTTACTCATTCAACTACAAAGTATATGGACGGTCACGCAAGCGGTGTCGGCGGATGTATCGTTGATTCAGGCAAGTTTGACTGGACAAAATATCCCGACAAGTTCCCCGGTCTTTGCACTCCCGACGAGAGCTACCACGGCGTAACATATACCGAAAGATTCGGTCTTGCAGGCGCATATATCACAAAGGCTACAGTTCAGCTTATGCGCGACCTTGGCTCAATCCAATCTCCGCAGAACGCATATCTCATCAACCTCGGTCTTGAAAGCCTCGAGCTTCGTATGAAGCGCCACACCGAGAATGCGCAGAAGGTTGCTGAATATGTTAAGAACCACGAAAAAATCGAGTGGGTTCGCTACTGCGGTCTTCCCGAGGATAAGAACTACGAGCTTGGCAAAAAGTATCTTCCCAACGGTTCCTGCGGCGTTATTTCCTTCGGCGTAAAGGGCGGAAGAGCTGCTGCGGAAGAATTTATGAAGAATCTTAAGCTCGCTTCAATTGAAACACATGTTGCAGATTCAAAGACCTGCTGTCTTCACCCCGCAAGCGCGACACATCGCCAGATGAATGATGACGAGCTTCGTGCTGCAGGCGTTTCTCCCGACCTTATCCGTTTCTCCTGCGGTATTGAAGATGCCGAGGATATCATCGCGGATATTGAGCAGGCACTTTCAAAAATCTGATTTTTAACGAGGTGATTTAATGCCTATTAAAATTCCCAATAAACTCCCCGCGGCGAAAACGCTGGCTGAAGAAAATATTTTCGTAATGACCGAAAACCGTGCTATGACGCAGGATATCCGTCCACTTCACATCGGCATACTTAATCTTATGCCCACAAAAATTGAGACGGAAACACAGCTTGCGAGGCTTTTGGGTAATACTCCCCTTCAGGTTGAAATTACCCTTGTGCAGATGAGCACTCATAAGTCAAAAAATGTATCCCAGGACCATATGCTCGCCTTCTACAAAACATTTGACGAAATCAAGGACAGAAAATTCGACGGCTTTATCATCACAGGCGCGCCCGTTGAAAAAATGGATTTTGAAGAGGTTGACTACTGGGATGAACTGTGCGCGGTTATGGAGTGGACAAAAAAGAATGTTCAC
>JAZRFX010000099.1:0-16047 GCA_045643845.1 Clostridia bacterium
CATGCAGAGTAAACATAACATTTTACATTGTAAGTTGTGTCAGCCTTCCAACCTGTTGCAGGGGGTTCAATATTGAAGGTTTTATAGCCATCTTTACTTGTATTGAAAGCCGTGGTAGCAACACCATTTTCAGTTACTTCCCATCTTACATACTGACCTCTTGCGGGGAAAACATTTGTTACAGAATATACGCGGAATGACTTATCAAGAGCAACATCAGTCATACCATCCTTGATAGTAGTGCTTGTACCTGTAGTTCCATAAGCTGCGGCGTAGAAATTAGCTGACGTAGCTGTTGTTGCAAATTTGGTGCGGAATTCAGTTTCATTAACCTTGATATATAAATCATACAATGAACCAGCAGTCCAATTCTGCTCTGTGCCGTCGGTCTTGCAGAGGAATATTCTCATCCTCTTTCCATCTTCGGAAAGTTCGTAGTTCATACGATACTGGAATGATGATACTGTTTCAGCTTCACCGTCGCCTGCAAAGTCAAAGCTATAGCTTGTTTCACCCAAATTAGCTATATAGTAGTTTGTTGATCCATCCTGTGTAGGAGTAGATGTGCCACCTTTAATTGAAAAATATTTACCATGGAAAGTAACATCTATAGATTTAGCACTTACAGCCTCGTCAAAGTTAAGATAAAGATCCTGTGAAGAAGCAACTGAATAAGGCTGATCAATGTCGCCATCAGCGTCAATGTCCATAGCCTGAATATTCAATGCACCTGTTACGGGACCGGCGGGAACTTCGGGTTCTTCGGGTTCTTCGGGTTCAGGTTCTACTACTTCAGTAGTGAATGTCCAAGGACCGCCGAGTTTTCTATCGTGGACATCCATTCTATTACCATACTGGTCAAAACCCCATACAGTTGTGTACCAGAATTCTACAGTATATGTAGCACCTGATTTCCAACCACCTTCAGGAGGATTCAATGTGAAGTTTTTATTACTTGTTGCTTTCTGTGTATAAGTAGCAAAGGGTTCGCCATCTTCTGTGATTATAAATGAAGCTCTTGAACCTCTTTTTGCAAAAATGTTCTGTGAAGATGCCGCTTTGAAAGACTTAGTAAGCGCAACATCAGTTAATCCATTTGAAATAGTGGTGGAAGCTGCTGCGGTGTTGAGATTAATTGTCTTGGGAACTGTAACAAATTTGAGAGAATATTCAACTCCATTAACCACAACACGCAAGTCGTACTGTGAGCTATTAGCCCATTTCTGCTCTGAAGCGTCAGTTTTACAGGGGAAAATTCTCATACTTTTTCCATCTTCGGAAAGCTCGTAGTCCATACGATACTGGAATGATTTTATAGTTTCTGCTTCACCGTCGCCTGCAAAGTCATAGTTGTAGCTTGTTGTGCCCAAATTAGCTATATAGTAGTTTGTTGTTCCATCCTGTGTAGGATTAGCTGTACTTTCTTTGATTGTATAATACTTACCATAGAAAGTAACATCTAAATTTGCAGGATCTAAAGCCTCAGTGAAATTTAGATAAAGCTTCTGCTTTGTCTGAATAGCATTAGGCTGGTCGATAGTGCCGTCGCCGTCAACATCCATAGCGTGAATATTGAATGAGCCTGTCTGTTCAGGAGCAGCAAATGCAGGAACTGCTGCAAAAAGAGTGAAAACCATTGCTAAAGAGATTAAAATACTTATTAATTTCTTCATATTTATCACCTTTCTATAAAATAATATTTTTTGAGGGATATTTGGGAACCCCTCCACCACCTTTTCAGATAGTCCCTTTTACCCGCGGCTTATCGCCGCGGGTAAAAATATATTTGATATTAAATTAATTACTCGTCTTCTTTATTCGCGAGGAATTCATCAATCTGACGCTGATATTCAGCCTGAACTTTGGGAAGGCCTGCTTCATCAAGGCGTCTGAGGAATTCGGGATAAAGCTTTTCGTAATCGTCATACTGCATTGCGTTATATTCAGCAACTACGCCTGAAATCTGCGCAATTTCAGTTGAGATATTCTTTCTATCAGGACGGAATCCCATAAGAGGAGATACAGATGCATCTTCGTTGAGCTTCTTTGTCTGTTCCCAAACGTCGATATCCTGAGTATCAGTTACATAAGCGTTGAACTGGTTACCCCACTTCCAACCTGCACCGATAGGATATGTGTTACCCTCTTTAATTCTGATTCTGCCGTCTTCAAGCTTTTCATAGTGCTTGCCTTCGATACCGCTTGCAAGAACATTGTATGCTTCAACATTCTGGTTGATGTAGTTAAGAAGACGGATTGCTTCCTTAGGATGCTTACTTGTTCTGCTGATAGCGAACATTGTAGAATCACAGTTAGATGTAGAAACCTGATTTTCGTTGTATATTGCGTATACGATTTCTTCGCCCTGGTTCTTTATCGCTTCAACTTCTACACCAGGCTTCCAGCTACCTGTATCCATACCATACTTCTTTGCCTTGAAGTCGCCGTTGTCGTCAAGTACGCTTACGATATCCTTACGGATGTAGCCCTTCTTCCACCATTCGTTCATAAGCTTTACGCCTTCATAATACTGGGGAAGTTCAAAGAAGTTGATGAGCTGTGCATCGGGGTCGTCCTTTTTGATATAAAGGCAGGTTGTTACCATTTCGTAATCGTCTGCTGTTTCATCAAAAATCTGAGCGTGTGTTGCTGCGTGTGCGCGGAAAGGATAGAGATCAGGTTCGTTCTTCTTGAGTGTTTCAAGAATGGGTTCGATGTCTGCAAGACACTTAACCTGGCTCATATCGATGTTGTACTTATCAGCAAGACGCTTGTAAATCCAAACACCGCTGGGCATTGCTGCAACCTGCTGGTTGGGAACTGCCCAAACTTTTCCGTTGATTCTTGCAGCGTCCCACCAGTAAGAGGGCATTGCATCCCAAAGTTCGGGGCACTCGCTGTTGATAAGGTCATCAAGCGGAATGAAACCACCGTTACGAACAGCAGTTGTTACCTTGTTAGCGAAACCTGAGAAGCAGATATCAAACTCTTCTCCAGCTGCCATGATAACATTCATTTTTTCAGAGAATGAACCTGAAGGGATGAATTCCCATGTTGTTGTAACGCCGAGATCTTTGAGAGTGTATTCGTTGAATTTTGCTTCAACCTCTGCCCAATCTTCAGGCGCTGTGCCAAGCTGGTAAATTTTAAGATTTACCACTTCGCCGTTGCCTTCCTCTTTCTTTGCACATCCGAAGAGCATGCAAACCATTACAAGAGAAAGTACAAGTGCAATAATTCTTTTCATTTCAGTTTCCTCCTGTTTTAAAAATTTTTATTAAAATTAATTATATTAACTATGTAATTAACCCTTTACACCACCGATTGTAATACCTTTTACAAAGTATTTCTGGAAGAACGGGAATACAAAGAGTGCGGGACCTGCAACAGTTATAGCCATTGCAAATCGAACTGTTTCTGAAGGAATATCGTTCTGACTCATAAGATTTGCCGCCTGCTCATTCTCACGAAGGAACTCTGCCTCTTCAAGAATTCTCTGCAGGAAGTACTGAAGACTTATAAGTTCATCCTTTGTGATATAAAGCATGGAAGTCATCCAGTTGTTCCAGCTGCCAAGGAATGTAAGAAGAGCGATTGTTGCGATACCAGGTTTTGTGAGGGGGATCATGATTTTGAAGAATACATCCCATTCAGTAGCACCATCGATAGTCGCCGCTTCAGTAAGTTCGAAGGGAATACCCTGCATAAATGTTCTTATCATAAATACATTCCATACCTGAAGTGTACCGGGAAGAACATAAATCCAAATAGTATTACCAAGATGAAGATAGCGTGTGTTCCAGATGTAATGCGGAACTGTACCTGCGCTGAAAAGAAGTGTGAAGAACATAAGTCCTGTTATTATGCCTCTTAACTTAAACTCTTTTCTGGAGAGAGGGTACGCTGCAAGAAGTGTTACAAAAACTGTTGTGAATACATGCAAAACAGAGAATGTAATTGTAACCTTGTACGCCTGAAGTATCTGTGCGGGATTTTTGAAAACCCACTTATACGCAGTCAGGTCGAAGTTTCTCGGTAAAATGCTGTAACCATACTGCCAGACATCCTGTTCTCTTGAAAAAGAAACAGAAAGCAAAATCATAAATGGAATAATATATGAAAGTGACAGAATGGTGAAAAATAAATTTAATCCAAACTGTTTTCTTCTGAGATATCTAAACATAACTTGTACTCCTTAAAAACTTAATCAGAACAATCCAAGTTCTTCGTCGATGAGCTTGCTGGCTTTATTCGCTGCAAGAGTAAGAATCATACCAACAACCGACTGGAAGAAGCTGACTGCAGCGGAAAGTGAGTAGTCAACACCCAGGCCTGCACCCTTGAAGAGACGCATTGTATATGTTGAGAAGATTTCCGTTACGGGTCTTAACTTACCAACATTTCTGGGAATGTAGTAGAAGAGACCAAAGTCACCTTCCAGAATACCGCCGAGATTAAGAACGAGCAAAATAACAATTGTAGGAAGAATGCTTGGAATGAGAACGTGAACATATCTCTGCCACTTGTTCGCACCGTCGATTTCAGCTGCTTCATTGATAGAAGCATCTATTCCCATAAGTGCCGCGTAGTACATAACGCTCGACATACCAACGCCCTTCCAAACGGAAACGAAAGGAATGATAAATGGCCATACCCACAAATTATTATACCAGTCAATACCATCAAATCCGACTGCACGGAGTGCTACGTTGATAACACCACTCTGCGGATTAAGGAATGAATATGTTATGTAACCTACAATAATAATTGAAAGGAAGTTCGGGGTTATCATAATAGTCTGATAAACCTTCGTTGCCGCGCGGCTTCTGAGCTCATAAAGGAAAAGTGCAACGAATACTGCAGCAAACATACTTGCAACTATCATTATAATATTATAACCGATTGTGTTCCTGAAAAGGAATACCAATTCTCTCGAACGCAAAAAGTCTGTAAAGTTTCCAATACCTACCCAAGGGCTGTTAAAGATACCATCTGCGAAGTTGTATCTCTTAAACGCGATGATAATACCCACCATGGGAATATATCGGAAAATGATGAGAAATAACATCGGAAGCGCAATCATTGCTGTCCACACGATGTTTTTCTGTCGCGAAAACCTGTTAATTGTCTTTTGTTTACGCAATGTAATCCCTCCAAAAATTTGTACTATAAGCCAAAGTACACCTATATTACTAACATTGTAATATATTTTTAACTTTTCTTCAATCAATTTTTCGTAAAAATTTGTATACTTTTAATATATTTCATTAAAAATTATTGACATAATTCGTGATTCCGTCTATAAAAGCTCTGTTTTCATAGAACTCGCCAGGCTTATTATCGCGGAGCCAGAAGGAGTAATACTCCTCTACCCTTTTTTCTATAATTGAAGTTTCTTCCGCTGTGAGCGGTCTTTCCTCAGTAAATGCCTGAGAAAGAAGGTTGAACACCACTACCACATCGCACGCACCAATCAGGCTTTCATAAAGCTCTTTCTTCTGCGGATTTTTTTCCATAAGTTCTTTAAGTTCTTTTTCCACCTGAAGTGCTCTTTCTATGAAATCGGAATGCGGTGTTTCGGGTTCAATAAGCTCAAGCTTTGTATTGTTATGGCTCACAAGATTGTCTGAATACCATTGTGTAAAGTAATACATGCTTGCATTGTATGTAAGAACAGCAATTCTACCTGACATTTTTTTGATATTCGTTTCCGCCTCGCCGTATATAAGGAGGCTGAACGCTCTTTCGAATTCTTCACACTTTACCACGGTATCTGTATTCCAGGAAAGAGATGCTGATGAGCAAATGCCGAAAAGATTTCCGTTGAAGTCGCACCAATGCCCTCTATCGCCCCAGATGGTATTGATAATTCCCGAAGCCTTATACTTTTTAGCATATTCGGTAGTTTTGATAATATTCGGAAGAGATATTCCGAGGCGCTCTATCGGGCCGTTGAAGCTCGTTGTTGAAGGAACAGCTATAAAGTCAAAGCCCTTGTCAGAAAGGGTTTTATATTTTTCTTCGTTGGGCTCTTTTTCGTAATCCCAGTGATACATTATTGCATTATCGCTCTTTATCAAGAATCCGTTTTCGTGATTCTGAATCATATCATCAGCGATAAGCGCTGTTTTATTATATTTTTTGAGATACTTACAAATTTCGTCTACGAATGCGCAGTATGATTCAATCACATTGCATCCTTTGTTTCTTCCTTTGCCGAGGTCCCAGGATTCATCTACGCCCGGAATATAAACTTCGTACGGGAAAATATCGACAAGCTGGTCGATGAAGCTCTTTACAAGCTCAAGACTTTCGGGATTTGAAATATCAAATGTGTGATGAACCATTCTCTCTTTCCAGAGATGGCCTGTGGGTACATAATCTTCAAGTTCGCAAAGGTGCTTGAACTTTTCACTCTGCAAAAGTCTGTACTGATGTCCGAACATTGCAACATACGGGATAACATCGATATAAAGAAGTCGGCAATATTCAACAAATTCTTTTAATTCAGCAGGGCTGAGCGATTCAAAGTCCGCAACAATGCCTTCAAGTTCGCGGAAAGCAAGAGAATGCTCAAAATAGAGCGCGATTTTATTGATTTTCAAAAACGCGCACATATCCGCCATTTTCTTGAGACCCACAACACTTGGCACTCTTCCGCGTGTTGTATCGTTCTGGATTCCTCGGAAAGCAAAATCGGGCTTATCGTAAATTTCACAATATGGGAAGCATTTTTCCGTTTGCACAATCTGGCGGAGTGTCTGAATAGCGTAGAAAACGCCTCGTTCATCCCCTGCGCTGATTTTTATGCCGTTTGCATCAATTTTGATTGAGTATTCTTCACTATCGTATTCTTCGTTTTTAAAAGCTGAAAGGTTTATTTCTCCACCTTTCACACAATTATCTGAAGCTTCCTTTTCAAGAATTCCAAAAACATGTAAAACCTGCTCACTGCAAAGTTCTCCGAAATTTTTATCGAAAGAGTTTGCAAGCAGTGATTCTTTTCCAACTGAAATTTTTTTAGGTTTTGGTATCAAATACATTTTAACCCCTCCTGAAGGATTATTTGAGATAGATAACCTCCCGAATGGGAGGTTATCGTATTTTTATTCAAACATATCGTTTATTTCCATAATTGTCTTTCTTACGAGCAAGTCGCCGCCTTCGTGACCTACATTACCGCTGGAAATGTACGCGCTGTAATGGCTTCCTTTTTCAGCCTTTTCAGTGGGAAGATATCCACCTGCACCACCTGTAAGCTGGAAAACGAATGTCTGCTGAGCCTTGCTTCTCGCTTTCATTCTATTGCCGTAATCAAGGAATAATTCAAACGGATTTGTCGCAATCGCAACATCGCCAAGTCTTATAATATGGCTTTCAATCGGGAATGTTTCTTTCTTTTCCTGTTCGCGATATCTTATGACGGTACCTATGTAAACAAGCATTGCCGCCTTATCCTCGAAATTGAAGCTTTCTTTATCACGGTTTTTATCAACATAGTAGTTGATTTCTCTTACCGCCTTTTCGTAATCGGCAGTTGTTGCCTTACGAAGCGGAAGGTCAATTGTAAGTGTCTTATGGATAAAGATAGGATTGTCGTTGATTTCTTCTTTCTCGAGAGCTTCGAAAACATCTATGATTTCGTTTGATACGCGCTTTGCAACTTTCTTGCAGCCCTTTATGTCAAACATTGAGGGATCCGCCTTGCGAAGAACTGTGTTTTCGCGTGTTATGTGGGGGTCCTTTACGGGCTGTTCAGGATCTACCCAGCGAATAAGGTCGCGGGGACACTGGTCGCCTGCAGCACTTATAAAAGGTAAAAGGAATATGTTTTCGCCAAATTTTTCACGAAGGTTTTCTTTTACATAACCCCAGTAGTCCGCGGAAATGAAGCTATGATGCTCCAGAACCTGCGCGGGGCAAGCGATATTCGCAAGAATACCTGTCAGCTTTGTATCTTTGTCAAAGAAATAAATAATTTCAATACCGCTGTCGTTACCGCCTTCAAGTTCGGTGAAGTTTGCGTGATTGCTGTCGCCCCACATTTTTGCGGAGCCATCAGTATAACAAACTCTACGGCAATGACCTACAACAGCTCTGCCGAATGCGTTTGCATATTTTGCTTCAGCACGGTTTTCCCACGCCTTCTTCGCAACCTGTGCAATCTTATCAACAAGGAAATCGAGAGCATCTGCCTTTGTAAGAACATCGGGAGTTTCTTTTACGATTGATTTGTATTTTTTGTTTTCAGGAAGGAATTCGTTAAGAACCTCTTCCCTTTTCATTCTTGCTACGCCGTATGCCATTGAAGTGTGAGTGTGAATAGCACCGATAACAAGTTTTTCAGGGGCTATTTCATCGCACATACCAGCAAATTTTTCCCTGACAAGTCCTACAAGAACATTGCTTGTACTTGCAAGGTCGCAGGAAACGAATATTGCCTGCTCATTTCCTGATTCAACCGCCATAGCTGTAGCAGTGATTTCTGTTTCTACATATGCTGAAATTCTCTCATAAAGCTGTCCCTGAAGGTTTACTTTTTTATCAGGAACGATAGACTCTTCAGCCCAACCTATTTTGAAATTACTCATAACTTTCAACTTCTTTCAACCTGTTATATATTAATTGTTATTAACGCCATTCTTTTCGCCGCTCTTGCAAGAGAGCCAAGCTCCGCATACTCATTAACAGAGTGGGACTTTCCTCCCTCGGTTCCCATAGAGTCTATACAAGGGATTCCATATTGCGTGATATAAGCGGCATCGGAGCCACCGCGAAGCATTCTGCCTGTAAGAGTAGGCTCGCCATTTTCTTCAAAAATTTTATTTACCTTTTCTAAAAGGTCAACATTTGTCTGCTTAAGCTCCATAGCAGGTCTTTCGCCAAGTTTCGTCACTTCGCAGGTGCATCCCGAAACATGAGCTGTTGCGCCAAGCTCGCGGACGAAATTTTCAATCCATTCAAACTGCGCCTCTGTAGCGTACCTGAAATTAACTGAAAATGTACATTTTCCTGCAATTGTATTTAAAACGGTTCCGCCTGAAACTATCGCGCAGTTACAAGTGATTCCATCGTCATCTTTAAGTTTGTCAAGCTCAATTATTTTATATGAAGCATCAACAATTGCATTTGCACCTTCAGTTACGCACCGTGATGAATGGCCTTCTTTTCCAGTTACATCGAATCGGTAAGAAACTATACCCTTTCTGCTTAAGGTTGCTTTTCCCTGGGTATGTGTTTCCAGATTAACAAACAAAAGAGCATCTTTTGCTTCTTCACAAATGTATCTGATCGTTGCTTTATTACTTGTTTTGCTGCTTGTTTCCTCGTCAGTTTGGAGAATCAATTTTATGGGACACTTTTTAAATCCGATTTTGGAGAGCGCTTCCATCGTCATAAGTCCCGCCACGGTTCCGCCTTTGCAATCCGTTACCCCAGGCCCGTATATTCTTTCAGCGTCACGCTTTACCGCAGGTGTGCCGAAGCTTCCGACGGGATGAACTGTATCTATATGACCTGAAAAGACGATGGGCTTTGCATCTACATCAGGATTCATTGTGATGCACACCACATCTCCCGCAGCTCCACCATCCGAATATTTAACTTCAAAGCCCAGCTCTTTTCCGATTCGGGCAAAATATTTTCCTACTTTATCTACGCCTTCTTTATAGCCTGTAGGACTTTCAATGTTGCAAACATCTTCCCAAACAGCGATATATTTTTCTTGCAACGAATCAATTGTAGTCAAAATATCGTTCATTTCTAAAACCATTACCTTTTTTTGATATATTGCACCGTTTCCTTATCTGCGAATTTCCACATATGGAACAAGTGCAGGAAGAGTCCGAGAATAACATCTCTTCCCTTGGGTTTCTTGCACTCCTTAAGCTCATACTTGATAAGCCACTCAAGCCCCGTGCGGTTATTGAATTCGGGATTATGAAACGCCTTTTTCTTTCTTTCATTCAGGCACAAATCCTTCGCCGCCAACGGCCACAAAAGATTATATTCCGCTGCCGTTATTTCACGGAAGATTGTGGGGTTTTCACTTTCCGAAATACGCATAGCATTTCTATCAACCTTTATTGGTAAAAAATCCCACGAATAATCATTTTCGCTGAGATTCAATTTTACAAGCATACCATACTCGGTATATTTTTGATTTCTTTGGAATAAAGTATCAAAAATGAAATTTCCCAAGGAATAAAACACTATTTTTTTACCGAACTTTTCGTAGTTTTGCACGACGTGTGAATGATGTCCTACAATGATGTCTGCGCCATATTTCAAGTATCTTTTGTATCTGCGTCTTAAATACGGCATTGGCATTTGCGAAAATTCCTGACCAACATGGGAAATGACGATGCACCATCTGCATCTGGATTTTATTTCTTTTATACGATTTTTAATAATTTCTTCATCATCGGCAACAAAGCATCCAGGGGTTTTATCATCGGCTCTGTTTTGTCTGAAATAAGTAACTGAAATAATTCCGATACCGCCAGCCTCTTCAATAATAATGGGCTTTTGAGCTTCTTCCCCATTCATACCTGCACCAATAGTAAGAAAATTGTTTTTCCTCGCAATCTCAAGGGTGCTGATAAGTCCGTCTTCTTTACAATCCATAGAATGATTGTTAGCCAGGTTCCATATGTTGCCGTTTACCTTTTTAATCCATTCCACGCACTCGGGAGGATTGGCGTGAGTTAAAGGTTTATCACTTCTTACCTCGCCCGAGCTTACTGATCCTTCCATATTTACCACAGTATATTCGGACGAGGCAAGAAAATCTACTACCTTTTCACTAAGGAGATTTTCGTCAGAACAAGATTGCGAAAAAAACTTTGTAAACGCAATATCACCTGTAAAAGCAATTGTTGACATATCCAATCTCCTTTTTTATTCTAATATTATTTCGCCTGTGAAGGTCTGAGGTTGAAGAATACATGCTTATCTGTCATAAAGAGTTTTGTAAGATAAGGAGTGATGTTTGCTTCATCAATAACCTCGTATGTTGTTCCTTCAGGTGTCTTGATTGATGTAAGGATGTTTGTACCATCGTACACCATAACGCCTACTGTTGTGAAGTTATACTCAAGTGTCTGCGTATCTCTCATTCCAACATAGACGATAATATCGCCTGCTTCAAGATATTCTTTTCTGAATTCCTTTATAGAGTTGTTTGCAGAATCCCATCTGCGGCTTTCTCCGCCGAAGAATCTTCTTCCACCCCAGAAAGTATCAACAACCATGCTCTTAATATCCTTGAACTCTTCAGTTACTTCATCCTTGTAGATGAAGAGATTCTTTTTAGAGAACAACGGAACCCAAGAACTGTTTTCCGCATAACCTGCGATGTAGCCTGTTATGTCGAACAAGCCCTTCATTAATTCTTCCGCAGTGGGAAGCTTGAGTTCTTCGCCGATTTCAGCATAAATACCATTTGCGAATGCGGTATCTTCTCCGAACTTTTTAAGAGCGTCCGCGCCTGATGCAGAAACACCTGCAAGTAATGCTGCCTGTCTTTCTTCAAGCTTTTCTCCACCTACAGTATTCTTAAGAGTGTTTGAGGGGATATTGTCCACCATACCGCCATTGTTCACTATTACTGAACCAATAGGAGCTGTTACTTTAACGCTGTATCCGAGTTTAGCTGATTCGCCTGAAGCTATTTTTTCAATATTCCAGTTTATGATGCCGTTTTCATATTTTCCGCCACCAACAATTGAGTCGGCAATGAGCTCGGTTCCTTCGGGAATTGTTTCTGTTACTACGATATCTGCGTAGTCTACAGCAGCGCCTTCGCCCGTGAATGTACCATAGTTCTCATCGTTTGTTTTGTTGAAGATTTCTATATTATATGTAAGATTTTCTCCAGTAACAACTGTACCGAATTCTGTAATATCAACAGTTCGGTCGATATCCATCATAGGATATTTGATACGGCTTTTTGTCTTTTCGGGAATTACGAGGTCCTTTATAATATCGTTTCCGGGATCTTCGTCGTAACCCATCTTAACAAGAAGCTCGAGAGGTCTCATAAGGATAAGTGATTTTCTGTTCGCACCTGTGCTTATTTCAGCAAAGGACTTATATCCACGGATTGCGCCGTTAGCTTCAATTTTGTCTTCACCTGTCTTGGTGCTTACTTTTGAGCCGCCGCAGTCGAGAAGTCTGTCATTTCCTACATATACCATAGTGTGACTATGATCCACAAGCAAATCGCCAGGACGGAAATGCTCATCGGGATTCTTATTTATAGGATCAAGATATTTTTCTCTTACTTCTCTTCCTTCGAGAACATTTCCTTCTTCATCATAGTATGAATAGTGGATTTCTCCTTCATAGCCATCTTCCTTGAAAGTAAGACCTGTTGTGTAGTCGGTAAATGAAGAAGATTCAAATGTGCCTGCTCCCATATGTTTATTTATTACAGAAGCTCCTTTGTATGCCGCATACTCATCATAGTGAACCCAACGGTACAAGCAAGCGTCCACATCTTCTTCAGTGAGAGGCTCAATCATATCATTTGTTTTTGACATTCTATGAGGCTGGTTATCTGCATAGCGGAAAAGATATTCTGTAGAGTATCCCATGTGCCATGTAAGATTACCCATATCCCTAACACCTAAAGAATCATAATAAACCTGATGTGAATAGTCAGAACATACTGAATAGAAAGTTCTGTCCTTTGTAGCAAGCTCAGGTGCGCTCTGCGCTGTAAGTCTTATATGTCCACCCAGGAGTGCTGTCAATTCTGTAAAGTGAGTACTGTCGTACTGCACCTTAATTCCCTTTGAGTAATAAGCAAAAGCTGTGCTTACCAAAGCTTCTTCTGCATCCGCGCGGGTAGTAAATTTTGTACCTGCTGCAGCTTCTTCTGTTTTTGTAAGCTTACAGTCATGACAAGTATATGTAATAAATCCCTTTTCTGTTTCTGTGGGAGCTATTGTAAGTTCACCATCGTTCCAGAAATGCTCTTTAGTTTCTTTGTGAGCAGCGTCTTTTTCACATACTCTTGTATGTGTTCCGTCGCCGTTATCTTTCCATTCGGACCACTTACAAAGGTGAGTTTCAAGAATCTTTCCGATAGCATTTACAGTCCAGAGTCTATTTACAGCTTCCTTGGGTTTTGTATGCAAAGTATCATCTTCTACAATAAAGCCGCTTGCAACTGCCCATGCAAAAGGAATCTTGCATTCAGGCAAAATCTGCGCGCCGTCTTCAAGATACTTGAACTCGGTAAGAGTTTTTGTCATATCTGCCTTTTCATAAAGCTTTGCCCAATTGTAAAGGTAATATGCAGCGTGTTCGTAGTCAACGGCATCATCAGCACGGAAAGTATTATCGGAATAAATTTTTGTTATTCCGCTTTCATATGCCCACCATACGGGCTGTGCATAATATTCATCGCCTGTAATATCGGTGATTTTTTCATTTTTTTCTGCAGTCGGTTCTCCTGATGCACGCCACAAGAAAGTAAGGAACTGTCCGCGTGTACAGTTTTCTGCAGGAGCAAAATTATTTTCTGAATACCCCTTTATAATCCCCTTTTCAGTAAGGAGTTCTACATAGGGATCAGTTACATCTCCAAATGCAGCAAATGCGGAGAATGCAGTTGTTGTCATGCAGATAACAAGTAAAACCGATAAAAGATTTTTGATTTTTTTCATTTTCTTTCCCTCCATTTTTCCATTTTTATAAAAAAGGAAGCTTAAAACTTACCTTTTGTATGTGTTTACAATTTTATCAATTTTTATGAAGTTAGTCAAGAGAGTTATGCCTTTAACTCTCTGCCATTATTTTCCTCTTTGTATACCAGATAGCATACTCCCAGCATTCTTATAATTATCAGTGATATTCCAATATAATGGTACATATACAGCGATTCGTTATTCAGTATAACCCCTGTAGCTATGGTAACAAGGCTTGAAATTCCGCTGAACGCTGACATTGTTGAAACTTTAATTCTTGTCAACGCGAAGTTATTCATACCCGCTGCCACAATTGTAGAAATGACAGCAAGGAACATAAATCCGATTATGTTTTTAGTGCTCATAAGAGGCACGAAATAATCCGCTATATCTCCGCAAGCAAAATGTCGTATAACATTTACCGTATTAAAAACAATCATTCCGAGGAAGCTTGCGAAATATGTAACCTCCATTGACCTGAAGTTTCTTGAAGCCTTTCTTGAAAATACCATATGAAGAGCTCCGCTTATAACAGCTGCAAGTACGAAAAGCATACCTATGATTGAGTTTTCGCCCTCGTTACTTCCCGTGTTAACAGCAATATATACAACTCCGACAATGCCAATAAGGAGAAAGAAATTCTCAAGCGGAGAGTTTTTCTCTTTAAGAACTATGCTTTCACTGATAACACAGGCAATAGGTGTAAGAGAGAGTATTACGCCCGTCATAACATCGGTACTCATTGATATACCGACAGTTTCAAAGAACATGTAAAGTACGGGTTCGAAAATCGCCGCGAAAATAAGGGGTTTAAGAAATTTTGAGCGCTCCGTTTTTCCGAGGCAATCCTTAATTCCGACTTCTATTTTCAGGACTTTTGTCAGCTTTAAAATTTCAAGCACTGTCCAGCCCAGCAAAAATCTTAAAGAGAGAACATCCAGAACATCACACGCTTCCACAAGGTATCCGATGAAATAGACCGATGTTCCATTTATTATATTTTTTAAAAATGCGAGTATGTACATTAAGATTATCATATATAGAGTTACTCCCCGATAAAATCTTTGGTTTTCAAAGCGTTAAACACCTTTCAGCGCACACGAAAATTCATAAAGTTTATTGAATTGCTGATATTTTTCGGCAAGCTTATTATCGTTTGAAGGTTCAAACACTTTTTCAAATTCAATCATATCTGCGGCTTTTTCCAGGCTTTCAATTTTTCCATCTTCCACAAAAGCTATTATCGCAGCACCAAGACAAGCGGCTTCCTTTTCCTTCGGAATCATAATAGGAAGGCCTGTTATATCAGCCTGAAGCTGACACCACACATCGCTTTTTGCGCCACCTCCGGTTGCAATAATTGACTTGATTTCAGATGAGTTTGTCATCAAGTGTTCACAATTCTTTTTAAGAAGGAATGATACCCCTTCCATCACGGCGTATGCCATATCAAAAGCATCGTGTTCACCCCTGAGTCCCCAGAAAACACCCGTCGCACGAGAGTCAAATTCAGGAGAATTTGTTCCTACAAGGTACGGAAGAAACAATATATTGTTTCTTTTTCTACCACCTATTGTTTCGTCAATTTCCCTGAAGCTGATATCCTTCATACAGCTGTTTTTAAACCATTCGAGGCTTACTCCTCCGCTTTCCGCAACGGGAAGCATAATATGAGTATCGGGCACGAAGCCATAGTGCATTGCAACACCGCTTATATCGGTAACACCCTTTTTCGCAAATGTCGCCATTGCCATTACAGTACCTGTAGAGAGGGTTATTTTACCTTCTTTAATATTACCTGTACCAATCATTCCTGCGAAATGGTCGAGTGTTCCTATATTTATTTTTGCAGTATCATTTATGCCTAATTTTGCAGCGAGTTCACTTTTAAGAGTTCCTGCAACTGTACAAGGTTCCGCAAGTGCAGGGAGCTTATCTTCTCCAATGCCTATTGCATCAAGCATTTTTTTCCAGTAGCATTTTTTGTAAATATCAAAGTAGAACGAGAACGTCGCAATCGACATATCGCTCACCTTTTTGCCTGTAAGATAGAACACTATGTAGTCTTTCAAAAGCATATATGTCTGAGCATTTTCAAAGATTTCAGGTTTGTTTTTCTTAAGCCAGAGTATCTTTGTAGCAGGCCATGTCGGAAGCACCGCCTGCTGACCTGTCACACGCTCACACTCTTCTTTTGAAAAGATTTTTTCAAGCTCGGCACATTCTTCAGCTGAACGCTCATCCATCCAGGAGATTGCATTCATCAGGGGTTCTCCGTCCTTACCAACAACTACAAGCGACTCCGCCTGACCTGTAAAGGCAATTTCATTTACAGTATTAACCTTGTTTTCAT
>JAZRFX010000100.1:0-20516 GCA_045643845.1 Clostridia bacterium
TAAGAAAAGAACCTTTGAGCTTTGCTCAAAGGTTCTTTTTTGCTATATAGAAAATTATTCAGTTGGATCAACATCGAAGTCAAATTTCGTTGCGCGTCTTCGCATTCTTACATTCTGAACAAGTCCTATCGCAATGAAGCAGGTTACGAGATTGCTTCCGCCATAGCTTATGAACGGTAGCGGAATACCCGTAATCGGCATAAGCCCGAGGCACATTCCGATATTTTCAAGCACATGGAAAAACATCATAGAACCGACGCCGATACAAATCATTTCGCCGAAAGGATCGTGCGCACAGCTGCGCGCATTGTCAAAACAGCGATACACTATTACAAGGAGAAGTATCGCTACAAAGAGCGCACCTATAAGACCAAGCTCTTCACCGATAACCGAGTAAACAAAGTCGGTTTGCTTTTCGGGAAGATATCCATATTGTGTTTGAGGCCCTTTTAAGTATCCGCGTCCCCAAAACATACCGCTTCCTATTGCAAGCTTTGACTGAAGCACATGGTAACCGCTTCCCGTGGGATCTTTCTCGGGAGAGAACAACGAAATAATTCTGTTTTTCTGATAGTCCTTAAGCAATAGCCATATTATCGGCGATACAACCGCACTTATTCCTGCAAACCATAAAATATACTTTTTATAAAGCCCTGCAAAGAACAACTCAAACGCAAATATGATAACGAAAACCATTGCAGTACCAAAGTCGGGCTGAAGCAAAACGGGCACAATATAAAGAGCAAGATGAATGAAAAGTCCGATAAGAGTTTTTAACTTGTTGATGCTCTCATAATGCCTTGAAATATGAAGCGAAAGAGTGATTATAAAACAAATTTTTGCAATTTCAGCAGGCTGAATGGTAATAGGCCCAAGCACAATCCAGCCCTGCGTACCATTCGACAGCTTCCCGACTGCTAAAACGAGAACAAGAAGCCCTATTCCGAAAAGAAGAATCAGATAACGGAGCTTCTCGAAATACTTGTAACTGAAAAATATAACTCCGACCATTGCGCCTATGCCGAGTATAAGCGCAAGACTTTGCACAAGCACAAACTTCATATGACCGACAAGTGTCCACGCGGCACTGTTGATTACGAAAATGCCCGTAATCGCCGCAAGAATGCTGCATATGAGAAGCACCATATCTATTTTGTCTGAAAAGAAATTTATCTTTTTTAGTTTCATTGATTATCACCTTAACTGATTATACCAAACAACAAAATGATAATCAATGTTTTTTTAAACTGTTATTTTAACAGCCTTTGTCGACCAGTGTGGTCAATCGTATAATTCTCGCTATAGATAAGGTCCGAAACCTTCGAAAATGAAAAGCCCTTCTCCGACAGCGCGGACAGTATAGCATCAAGGCTTTGTGCAGTATGCTTTGTGTCGTTGTGGAAAAGCAAAATATCGCCGCTTCTCGTTTTTGGAACTATTCTCTGAAGCATCTCTTCTTGAGTAAGACCGCGCCAGTCAAGAGAATCAACCGACCATTGTATGTACTCCATTTTTGCCTCGTGGCAACCTTCAATTACAGCGTTGTTATAATCGCCCGACGGCGCACGAAAAAGCGTTGGCGAAACTCCGCAGGCGTTTTTGATTGCTTCGTTCGCCCTTTTAATGTCCTCAATCATTTTTTCGCGTGAAAGAGTTGTGTAATGAGCGTGATTATAACTGTGATTTCCTATTTCGTGGCCACCTGATGCTATTTTTTTCATAGCGTCGGCGTTCTTTTCCGCCCAGGAGCCGAGAGTGAAAAATGTCGCCTTGCAGTTATGCTTTTCAAGTGTGGATAAAATGCTGTCAATATCATCACTTCCCCAGGCGCAGTCAAAAGTTACGGCGATTTTATTGTCGCTTCTCTCTACGCTGTAAATCGGGATAATCCGATTTTCAGTAGAAACAGTTTCGCCTCCGCCACCGCTTAAAAACGCGCCAAGCCCGATTACAGAGCATATAAGCATAAATGTCAGAACACGATACTTGTCAGTTACAAATATTTTCATTTTTCAATATCCCTTTCATAATAATTTTCTATGCCTTTTGCGATGGCTTCAGCTAATTTTTTCTGATATTTTTCCGTATTGAGAAGCTCTTCTTCCTCAAAATTTGAAAGAAATCCGCACTCGACAATAACGGCAGGAATCGTGGCTTTTTTTAATAGAAAAATCCCGTCAGGAGCTTTGAGATGTTCTCGCTTTGAACTATTTTCGGGGATTTTATGAAGCTCGCGTTGAATAGATTTTGCAAGGCTTTCAGATTCCTTGAAATTCCCCGAATAAATGACCTGCGCGCCGCAGTATTTCGGGGAGGGGAACTTATTCAAATGAATGCTTATGAACATATCGGCGCCCGATGAATTTATTATTTCAAGCCTCTTTTTCATATCGCTTTTCTTTTTTTCGGCGATGTTTTTTCCTTCTGCATATATGGAATTTTCGTCTTCGCGCGTCATAATGATTTTGTAGCCTTTCTTTTCTAAAATTTCTTTTGTCATTTTAGTTATTTCAAGATTGACTACGCTTTCTACAGTCCCCGTCATCCCGATAGCCCCTCCGTCAGGAAGACCGTGACCTGCATCAAGAACTATACACTTTGTGATTTTGCCTCCGAATACATCCGCGCTCTCGTAGTTGAGCGTTGCGACGGCAAACGACATAATAAGAATAAAAAAAACAAAAACAACAATTTTTCTGCGAGGAACAAAAACCATAAAACCACCTCTTTATATGTATATATTGGGAAACTTAAGATATTCGTATTATTTTTGGTATATCTGCGCCAGAAGATGAATATAATTAAAAACATACATATAAAAGGAGTTGTACGACTTGGAAAACAATATAATTACATTGACAGGAACAGTAGAATCAGAAGCAACATACAGCCACAGCGTTATGGATGAAAAATTCTATACCTTTATGCTCCGAGTGCCCAGGCTTTCACAAAACGACGATGTTCTTCCTGTGACGGTAAGCGAGCAGCAGTTTGACGATATCCTGATTCAGGAAGGCAACAAAGTAAAGGTAAAGGGGCAGCTTCGCAGTTATAATAAATACACGGCGCTCAAAACCCGTCTTATACTTACGGTCTTTGCCAAAGGAATCGCGCCAGCCTGTGAGGACGATACCGATAACCCCAATGAAATTTTTATAAACGGATTCATATGCAAAGAGCCCATATATAGAAAAACTCCTTTCGGCAGGGAAATCACAGACCTTATTGTGGCGGTCAATCGTGCGTTCAACCGCTCTGACTATATCCCTGCAATAGCATGGGGAAGAAACGCCGTATACAGCGAAAATCTCGCAGTGGGAAGCAATGTTATGCTGTGGGGAAGACTGCAGTCAAGAAATTATAATAAACGCATTTCGGATGAAGAAACCGAGCAGAGAACGGCATATGAGTTATCCATAACCAAAATTGAAAAACTGGCATAAAATTCAAGCGGGATTTGCGGCAATGCAAATCCCCTTTTCCTTATTGTATAAATATCTTGCAAAAGGAAAGCCTATGTGTTATAATTGATACGGTGAATTATTATGAAGATTTTAGGCCTTGATTATGGTGAGGCGAGGATAGGCGTAGCAGTCAGCGATGCACTTGGTATGCTTGCAAATCCTCTTGATACAATTTGCGAAAAAGACCGCGAAAAACAGCTTTTAAAAACTGCCGAGGTTGCAAAACTGCACAAGGTGGAAAAAATCGTGGTGGGAAATCCCAAACGAATGGACGGCACTCTCGGACATCGCGCGGAATATACCGAGGAATTCGCACGCGAGCTTTCTGAAATTACGGGCATCCCGTATATCATGTGGGACGAGCGTCTTTCAAGCACCGAGGCTCACAGAATTCTCGAAAGCGGCGGTGTCAGCGGTAAAAAAAGAAAAACTAAGGTTGATAAGATAGCCGCGGTAATCATACTGCAGGGATATCTTGATTCAATCGGATAATATAAAAAAGGAGTAATTGAAATGGCAGACAACACAAAAGACATTTTTGAAACAGTTGAGGAAGAATACGAATTTTTAGACACAGTTGAACTTGACGGGGAAACTTATTTTATGCTTATTCCCGCAACGGACAGCGAAGAAATCGACGGCGAAGTTTTCATTATGAAGCTTGTTGAAATGGATGGGGAAGAAATGCTCGAAGGCGTTGATGACGGCGCACTTTTTGACAAAGTTTACAATATTTTCAAAGAGAATAATAAGGACGAATTCGAGTTTTTGGATTGATTCAGGCGGAAAATAGTGATATAATAAGTATCGTTCCCTGCGGTGTGCGCAATAAAGGATTTATTTTAACCAACACATCTAATAAGGGAGACTGAGTCGTCTTGCCGTGGCGTGTAGGCTCTCCGTTTGCAGAGAGAAACCCAGAAGCGGCGAGCAAGTCACCCACCTGCACATGCAGGTTTAGAATAATCCGTGTTAAACGGCACTGCGGGGCTACATATTAAGCTTTTTAATAATTTTACATAAAAGGAGTACAAAAAAATGAAAAAAATAACAGTTCTCATGCTGGCACTTGTTATGGTGTTAAGCCTTTCTCTTAATGCATTTGCGGCATTTTCAGATATGCCTGAAGGTGCAGACGGCGAAGTTTTACAAAGAGCAGTTGACAACGGTCTTCTCGAAGGTTTTGAGGATGGAACAGTTCAGCCTGCAACACCCATTACCCGTGCGCAGATGGCAACAATTTTCGCCCGCGTTATGAACGCGCAGGACAAGGCTGACATATCAGCATTTGTTGATGTAAAGCCCGAAGACTGGTTCTATGAATCAATGCAGAAAGCCGTTTCTATGGGTGCTTTCAAGGGTGATGACAAATCACAGCTCAACCCCAACAACTCAATTACAAGACAGGAAGCATTCATTGTTCTTTACAGAATTTTTAATATTCCCGATTCACGCATCGGCGTTCTTGACACATATTCAGACGGCGCGCAGGTTGCAGAATGGGCAAAGAAGGAAGTAAGTGCACTTGCAACATACTGCCTCGGCGAAAATCAGAGCATCAGACCTCTTGATCCTATGACTCGTCTTGAGTTTGCACAGCTTATGGATAAAATCGTAACTGTTTATATCGACCAGGAAGGCGAATATACAACTCTTCCCGAAGGAAATGTTCTTATCAGAGCAAACAATGTAAACTTAAAGGGCGCTGTAAATAACGGCACAGTTTACATCGGCGACGGCGTTGAAACAACAGTTAATTTCGATAATTGTACTTTTGAAAGAGTGGTAATCCGCGGTAAGAAGGCATCATTTAACTCTGGTCAGTACGGTAGAGTTTATGGTATCGGCCTCGGAACACGAATTTTAATTACAAGAAATCCCTTTGAACTTGTAAAGACATACGGTGACGGAACACTTGGCTCATTCTATGCAGCTCCTGGCAGAGCAGTTCTCGTTCCCGCTATTCAGCAGGTTGCAGAAACAAAGTAATAAAATCGGAAAAGGTTGTTGTGAGTAATTGCAACAACCTTTCGGTTTGATTTGAAAAGAAGTGATATTGTGAAAACCGTAGAAATTTATACTGATGGAGCTTGTACGGGAAACCCCGGGAAGGGTGGCTTTGGCGCAGTGCTCATCTATAACGGCAATGAAAAACAAATAAGCCGCGGCTATAGAAAAACCACCAACAACCGAATGGAGCTTCTGGCAGCCATTGAGGCGCTCAGCCTTCTTAAAGAGCCCTGCAATGTAACGCTTTACAGCGACTCGAAGTATCTTACTGATGCAATAAATCAGAAGTGGCTTGATTCGTGGCAAAAAAACGGATGGAAAAAAGCGGATAAAAAAAGCGTGCTCAATACTGACTTATGGACTCGTATTATAAAGCTTACCGAAACTCATAATGTAACTTTCGTATGGGTAAAGGGACACGCAGGAAACAAGTATAACGAGATTTGTGATACTCTCGCGGTAGACGCATATCAGAATCACGCAGAAAACATAGATGAGTGTTATGAGAATCTATAAAAAAGTCCCCTGTACTATTGACAAAAACGGGGTTTTTGTATTATAATAAAGTGCAGTTTTATTTGTGGAGGGAAATCATATGAATACTTCAAATGATATTGAACAGGTAGACATAAAACGAATGGTGGAAATCGTTCTTGAACGAATTGTATCAATCGTTATTATAACAATTGTTTTCGGTATGATTACATTTGCACTCAGCCAGTTTTTCATCACACCGAAATATGAATCAAGTATAACAATGTATGTAAATAACAGAAGAGGCGGCCTCGTGGAAGAGATGTCAGAAACAAAAACACTCTCCAGCGATATCGTGGCTTCTCAGCAGCTTGTTCCTACATACATCGAAATGATAAAGAGTAATAATGTCCTTGATGAAGTAAGATCCGTTGTCAAGGAAAGACACATCGACGATGATATCACTGTAGGTGACCTCAAGAAAATGCTTACCGTTGAGGCTGTGGCAAATACTGAAATTATCCGTGTGTCGGTAAAAACAACCAATAAGACTCATTCAAAGGAAATAGCAAATATCATTGCGGATGTTGCTCCTGATAAAATTCAGAAATTCATCGACCGAAGCGATGTTAAAATCATCGATAGAGCGAAGATTCAGAACAAACCCGTATCTCCCAATGTTCGTAATAATACAATCCTCGGTGCACTTTTAGGTCTTATTCTCAGCATATCATTCATTCTTCTTAAGGAACTTTTCGATGTGCGTGTAAAATCAGCAGACGATCTTGTTGCAAGATTCAAGTTGCCTGTTCTGGGTGCTATCCCTGAAATCAACATCTCTTACGACGAAGCTGCAGTTGACGAAACCGTGTATCAATAAGGTGACTGGAAGGAGGAAGAATAATGGCTAATTTTGTTTCAAATATGAGAAAACTCCCCACAAAACTGATGAAAAAGGGAGCTGTGGGTTCAAGCTCACCCCTCGTTGTTAAAAGAGCAAGAATTCTTAACGATAAGAGTTCATTCCATGTAAAAGAAGCATATAAGGCGCTTCGTACAAACATTGTATTTGCAATTCCTCACGACGGTGCCAAGAGAATAATCGTTACAAGTGCTCTTGCAGGTGAAGGTAAGAGTACAAACTGCCTTAACCTTGCGATTTCATTCGCGCAGACAGGTGCGAAGGTTCTTTTGGTTGACTGTGACCTCAGAAAGCCTAATGTTGCAAATCTTCTCAATATTCAGTCAACACCGGGCCTTTCAAATGTTCTCGCAAACCTTAACACAGTAGATTCTGTCATCGTTCACTCGGAATATCCTAACCTTGATGTAATTCCTTCAGGTGATATGCCTCCGAACCCTGCAGAACTTCTCGGAAGCTCTGCAATGCAGGAAACACTTGACAGACTTTCTGAAATATACGATTACATTTTCCTTGATTCATCTCCCATCAACCTTGTAACTGACTCAGCCGTCCTTTCCAAGATGGCTCACGGTATAGTTCTGGTTGTAAGACAGGGAAGAACAGACAAGGAAAGCGTTGCTGAAGCAATCAAAAAGCTTTCATTCGTTAACGCAAATATTATAGGCTTTGTATTGAACGGCAGACTTACCGATGTTAAGATGGGCCAGCGCTATGGCAAGGGTAGCTATTATCGTTACGGTAAGGGTAAATATTACGGCAGAGGTTACTATGGCTACGGCTACGGATATAGCAGAAACTACGGCTATGGAAGCAAAGCCTACGGTTACACCAAGAAAGATGATTCCGCAGCAAAGGATACAAAATAAAAGATAGAGGGTTTTTGTATGATCGATTTTCATACTCATATATTACCTGAAATAGATGATGGAAGCAGTAGCGTTACTGAATCTCTTGAGCTTTTGAAAAGTCTCAGGCAGCAGGGCGTTGAAAAGGTAGTGCTTACACCGCATTTTTACGCCTATTCATCTTCGGCGGAGTCTTTTCTCAGAAGACGCCGAGAATCCTTTGAGCGTCTTGTCGAAAGCCTTCGTGAAGAACAAATCGACATCGACCTTTATCTCGGATGCGAGGTTCTTTATTTCGAAGAACTCTGGAGGCTTGAAGAGCTTGAAAGCTATTGCATAGAAGGGACAAGGTATATTCTTGTCGAAATGCCTTTTGATTCATGGGCGGATTCTATGATAGATGGTATCGAAAAGGTTATTGCAAAGGGGTATATCCCCATTATTGCGCATTTTGAAAGATACCTTGCCTACAAGGGAAATCGCAAGAAGGTTGATACGCTCATCTCTATGGGCGCGCTCCTTCAGATGAACTGTGAATTTCTCAATCACTTCTCAACAAGGGGAAAGGCTCTCAAATTCATAAAAAACGGATATGTGGCTGCGCTTGGTACCGATTGCCATAACACGGGTGAGAGAGCTCCCAAGTATGATGCTGCAAATGCGTATCTTAAGAAAAAACTTTCCGAAGATCGCTATGAAAGGTTCCATAAAAAGCAAAGAAGAATCTTAAGTGGCGCGGAAAAAGTTTCAATATAGTAATGATAAAACTCCGCCGATGCGGAGTTTTATTTGTCAGGTGAATTTTATGTATAAAGAATATGATGCGTGCACTCTTTGTCCCCGAAAATGTGGCGTAAACCGCAATCGTGGGGAAAAGGGCGTGTGCACTCAAACAGCGGAAATAAGAGTAGGCCGAAGCGCACTTCACCATTGGGAAGAACCCTGCATTTCGGGAGAAAAAGGCTCGGGAACAGTCTTTTTTTCAGGGTGCTCTTTAAGGTGTGTGTACTGCCAGAACTACAATCTTGGCAGAGGGAGTGTAGG
Organism: Clostridia bacterium; assembly: GCA_045643845.1. Classification (GTDB taxonomy): domain Bacteria; phylum Bacillota; class Clostridia; order UMGS1883; family UMGS1883; genus UMGS1883. The sequence goes on from JAZRFX010000100.1 coordinate 8,763, forward strand.
ACAAATTTTTTCGGAAAATGAGCTTTGTGAAAGCTTTTTAAAGCTTCAGGAAAGTGGTGCTCACAATATAAACCTTGTGACGGCGGAACACTTTGCTCCTCATATAAAAAGCGCGGTGATAAAGGCGCGGAAAGAAGGACTTATCATCCCGATAATTCTTAATACGGGAGGATATATCTCCTGCGAAGCTCTTGAAATACTAAAGGATGTAATCGATATTTATCTTGTCGATTTCAAATATATGGACAGCGAAATAGCGAAGAAATATTCCTCGGCTCCCGACTATCCCGAGGTGGCTGAAAATGCGATTTCAAAAATGGTTGGACTGGTGGGAAAGCCCGTGTTTGATGAAGACGGAATTCTTCAGAAGGGGGTAGTCGTAAGACATTTGTGCCTGCCATCACACACAGAGGATTCGAAAAGCATCATAAAATATCTTTTTGACACTTACGGGGAAGGCATAATTTATAGTATTATGCGACAATATACTCCCGTCAGAAAAAACGAAAAATACCCTAATCTGAACCGTAGAATAACCGAAAAAGAATACGACGAAATAATAGATTTTTGTATTGATATGGGCATTGAAGACGCCTACATTCAGGACGATGAATGTGCCTCGGAAAGCTTCATTCCCGAATTTCAATAACAAGGCGGCACTTTTTGCAAAAAAGTGCCGTTTTTTAATGAAAAATATCCCTAATTTGCTTGCAAATATATGGATAAAAATGCTATAATATATAATGAATTGTAGTATACAAAATTCTGAAAGGAATGATAAATAAATGAGTAATGTATTTGATGTTTTGAAGGAGAGAGGACTCCTCGCACAGACCACTCACGAAAACGAAATCCGTGAGCTTTTAGGAAAAGAAAAGGTAACCTTCTATATCGGCTTTGACCCGACTGCAGACAGCCTTCATGTAGGCCACTTCCTGCAGATGGTTGTTATGCGCCATATGCAAATGCACGGCCATCGTCCCATCGCACTTGTAGGTGGTGGTACAGGTCATATCGGCGATCCTTCAGGCAGAACCGATATGCGTCAGATGATGACAAAGGAAACTATCGACCACAACTGCGAATGCTTCAAGCAGCAGCTTTCACGCGTTATCGATTTTTCCGACGATAAGGCTATTATGGTAAACAATGCAGACTGGCTCCTTGACCTTAACTATGTAGAATTCATCCGCGATATCGGTGCACATTTCTCCGTTAACCAGATGCTTTCAGCAGAATGCTTCAAGCAGCGTCTTGAAAAAGGTCTTTCCTTCCTTGAGTTCAACTATATGCTTATGCAGAGCTATGACTTCCTTATGCTCAGCAGAAAGTATGACTGTAAGATTGAGCTTGGCGGCGACGACCAGTGGAGTAACATCCTTGGCGGTCTTGACCTTTGCCGTAAGAAGGATCAGAAGCAAGTTTATGGTATGACATTCACACTTCTTACCAACAGCGAAGGTAAGAAAATGGGTAAAACTGCAAGCGGTGCAGTGTGGCTTTCTCCTGAAAAGACATCTCCCTACGAATTCTATCAGTACTGGAGAAATGTTGACGACGCCGATGTTTGCAAGTGCTTGAAGCTTCTTACATTCGTTCCTATGGATGAAATCCGCGAATATGAGAAACTTGAAGGAAGCGAGCTTAACCGCGTTAAGGCAGTTCTTGCTTACGAGGTTACAAAGCTTGTTCACGGCGAAGAAGAAGCTAAAAAGGCTCAGGAAGCTGCGACTGCAATCTTCTCAGGCGCAGGCGACAGCGCAAATATGCCTTCAGCGCAGGTAAGCGAAGCTGAAATCGGCGAAGGTATAAAAATCCTTGACCTTCTTACTGCAGTAAACTTCATTCCTTCAAAGGGTGAAGGCCGCAGACTCGTTCAGCAGGGCGGTCTCAGCGTGGATGGTGAAAAGGTAACTGAAATTGACTTTACAATTACAAAGGATAGCTTCAAAGAAGGTAAAATCATTATCAAAAAGGGTAAGAAAGCTTTCCTTAAGATTGAACTTAAATAAGCTCCTACCGAAAGGGCAGGTGGAAATATGTCAGACATTATAATTTCAGGGTACTATGGTCTCGGCAACAGTGGTGATGAGGCTCTTCTCAAAAGCATTGTTGAAGATATCAGAAGCATAAATCCCGATATTACAATAACTGCATTGTCAGGAAATGCAAAACTGACAAAAGAGCTTTATGGCATAAAAACAATAAGCAGAACGAATCCGTTTTCAATAATCCGCGAATTTAAAAAGGCGAAAATTCTTTTAAGCGGTGGCGGTACGCTTATTCAGGATGCGACAAGCACGAAAAGCCTTCTCTATTATCTCGGAATAATATCCCTTGCTAAAAAAATGGGTATGAAGGTTATGCTTTATGCCAATGGAATGGGTCCCCTGAAGGATAAAAACATAAAAAAAGTAAATAGGGTTTTAAATGAGGTTGACCTCATAACCCTCCGCGAAAATGTATCTCTTGAAGAAATTAAAAGATGCAGTATAACAAAGCCCGAGGTTGTTGTTACGGCGGACCCTGCATTCAATCTGGCTCCTTCTTCACCTGAAAGGGCAGGCGAAATCCTTAAAGAGTATGGCATAGACGAAAACGAAAAAATCGTCGCTGTATCTGTGAGGGAATGCAATCTTGCAGCTCCTGATTTTGAGGAAAAGCTTGCGCTTGCGCTCGATTGTGTTTCAAGGAAGGGCTATCTTCCTGTTTTTATCCCTATGCAGATGAAAATGGATCTTGATATATCATTGCGCATTGCGACGAAAATGAAAGAAAAATCAAAAATAATCGACTGTGAGCTTTCAGTAAGCGATATGCTTGCACTCATAGGAAGATGCTCCGTCGCCTGCGGGATGAGGCTTCATATGCTGATTTTTGCATCTGTTATGAATGTTCCTATGGCTGGGATAGCGTACGATCCGAAAATAAAAGGCTTTATGGAATATATGAATCAGACTAATTACATCCGCCTTGAAGACTTCGACGAAATCAAGTTCGGGGAAATCTTTGAAGAAGTTCTTGAAAAACAGACTATCTTAAAAGAAGAACTTGAAAAAAATTCTACACCTCTTCGTGAAAAAGCGAAAAAGAATGCGTATCTTGCGCTTGAACTTATGGCAAAATAAAGACAGGAGGGGAAATATGAGGAAAAAGAAATCTAAAATAACGCTTTCGATATTTATGATATTAGTCCTTGTTGTCGGTGCCCTTTTGTCGCAGTACAGGGAAAGCGTGCATAGCATCCTGCTCGGAATCCGCGCGGGTGATGGAGAAATACAAAAGCTCCGCAACGAAAATCAGGCAAAGCTTGTCGACAATGTAAATGAGTTTATGGAGAAGCCTCTGCGCGAAATGACTGAAGAAGAAAAGGCGAAAATAGAATCGGGCGAGGCTACTGCAAACGAAATCTATCAGCAACTGTTTGAGGAAAAGATAAATGGAACTGACGGTGTAACGGAAAATCAGTCGCAGACCACTGCTGAAAAGGCTCCCGACACTAAAAATGAAACAGACGGCAAAGGAAATAATCAGCAGGGTACAGCGCCTTCTGCAAATTCGGGAAACTCTAATCCTACTAAAGATTTGCTTGTCAGCGATGCTATGGTAAAGCTCTATGTTCTTCAGAACGAGTTTAATGCGAGGGCGGAAGCGACCATAAAAGATGGTGCCAACTATTATCTGAGTATAAGAAAGCATCCACAGGATCCCGAAGCGCGTGCACAGACAATTTCCTACTTTACCCCGACGGTAAGAGGAATTGAAAGTGATTGCGACGCAAAAGTAGATGCGGTTATATTAAAGCTTGAAAGTGACCTCAAAAGCATAGGCGCAGACACATCAATCTGTGCAACTATCAGGGCGACTTATGAAAATGAAAAACAGCTCAAGCTTTCGTACTACACGAATAAATACTTGAAATAAAGTTTTCGAATTTAACGAAAAGGAGATGGGAAAATGCTGAAAAATCTTTCATTCAGGGGTGGTGTTCACCCGAATGACAACAAAAAGCAGACCGCGGGAAAAAATATTGAGATTATGGAAGTACCCAAAATCCTCACATATCCCGTCCAGCAACATTTAGGAGCTCCTTGTACACCGTGTGTCAAGGTCGGTGACTATGTAAAAATGGGGCAGAAAATAGCAGACAGCGACGCTTTTGTAAGCGCGCCCGTCCACGCCTCCGTTTCAGGTACCGTCATCGACATTAAACCCTGTCCCGTATGGAACGGAACAATGGTCGAATCCATCGTTATAGAAAACGACTTTACAGACACACTTGACGAATCAATAAAGCCCATTGATTATGAAAAAATAAACCCCGATGAAATCCCCGCTATCATTCGTGATGCAGGTACTGTCGGGATGGGCGGCGCAACATTCCCGACGCATGTAAAGCTCAATCCCCCCGATAAGAGCAAAATTGATACAATCATTATCAACGCGGCAGAGTGCGAACCTTACATAACAAGCGACCACCGTGTAATGCTTGAAACCCCCGAAGAAGTTATCGAGGGACTTTTGATAATTTTAAAGAGATTCGGCATTACAAACGGCCATATTGCGATAGAAGATAACAAGCCCGACGCAATAGCACTTATGAAAGAAAAGTGTCAGGGAACGGGAATCAGCGTAGATAAACTTAAAAAGAAATACCCCCAGGGTAGTGAAAAACATCTCATATACGCAGTAACAAAAAGAAAAGTTCCGATTGGAAAGCTTCCTGCAGATGTCGGTGTTATAGTTGTCAATGTTGACACCTGTACCGCTATCGCAAGAAAGTTTAAATATGGAACTCCCCTTATGCGCAGAATCGTAACCGTTGTGGGAACTCCCTTTGAAAAGGAAGTAAATTATAATGTCCGCATCGGTACATCTATAGAGCATATAATCGAGAAAAACGGCGGTTTCAAAGAAAACCCCGGCAAAGTTATCGTAGGCGGTCCTATGATGGGCGTTGCTCAGTTCAGACTTGATATCCCCGTAATAAAAGGCACTTCAGCAATCCTTGCATTCACCCCCGAGGAAGCGAAGATTCCCGAAGAGGAAAACTGCATAAGATGCGGAAAATGTGTGCAAAATTGCCCGATGAATCTTATGCCGCTTTATCTTCAGCAGTATGCAAATGCTGACAATATGGATATGTGCGAAAAATATAATGTTACAGCGTGTATCGAATGTGGCTGTTGTACTTACGGATGTCCGTCAAAAAGACAGCTTGTGCAGTCAATCCGCATAGCGAAAAGAAAGGTTATGGGCATTCAGCGTGAACGCGCACAAAAAGAAAAACAGCAGGAAGGGAAGGCGTAAGATATGGAAAAAATTAAACTTTCAGTTTCTTCAACTCCTCATATCCGAGAGAAAAACAGCATTCAGGATGTAATGTACGATGTTATCTTTGCACTTTTCCCCGTAGCACTTGCTGCAGTAATTCTTTTCGGTCAGCGTGCGCTTGCCGTAATGGCAGTCAGCGTTATTTCCTGCGTAGGATTTGAATGGCTCTATACAGTTTTAACTAAACAAAAGCGCACAATAGGCGATTTGAGCGCCGTTGTAACAGGCCTTTTGTTTGCATTCTGTCTACCCGTGAATGTTCCCTATTACATAATAGTTATTGGCGCATTTGTCGCTATTATAGTTGCTAAACAGTTCTTCGGCGGTATCGGACAAAACTTTATGAACCCCGCGCTTATCGGCCGTGTGTTCGTTCTTGCATCCTTCCCCGTAGCGCTTACGGCTTTCCCGACAAAAAGCGTGCATTTCTTCACTAAAACGGCAGATGTTATAAGCGGAGCAACCCCTCTTTCAAAAGAATGGGCAAAGGCAGCTCCGAGCGTAAAAGAACAGTTTTTCGGCGTTTTTGAAAATGGCGAAATTCTTCCTGGTTGCATCGGCGAAACCTGTGCAATCGCAATTTTAATCGGTCTTGCATACCTTCTTATCCGCAAAGTGATTTCAATAAGAATTCCTCTTGCGTTTGTAGGCAGCGTATATGTAATGACGCTCCTCTTTGGTTCAAATGCAGTAGCAAGTGTGCAAAATCCCTTGGCGGCGGTGCTTTCAGGCGGTGTTCTTCTCGGTGCTGTATTTATGGCTACCGACTATGTAACTTCTCCTACGACAGCATCAGGTCAGGTGATTTTCGGCATAGGCTGTGGCGTTATAACCTGCATAATCAGGTTCTGGGGCGGATACCCCGAGGGTGTAAGCTTTGCGATACTCCTTATGAATATCCTTACTCCGCTTATCGAAAAATGGACAGTTCCCAAGGCTTTTGGCTTTGTGAAAGAATAATCGGGAGGTAGAGAAAATGAAAAAAGAATTTATCAGACTTTCATCAGTTCTTTGCCTTATAACGCTTGTTGCGGCGCTTTTACTTGCAGGCGTAAATAAAATTACAGCTTCCCGCATCGCAGAAGCTGAAGAAAAGGCGAGCGTGGATGCTATGAAAAAAATCATCCCCGATGCGGATTCATTTGAAGCAATGAACGAAAATGTAACTGCAGCGAAAAAAGGCGATAAAACAATCGGCTTTTGTACAAAAGTAACTACAGTAGGCTATGGTGGAGATATCTCTATGATGGTAGGTATTGATACCTACGGCACAGTTTGCGGAATCGAGATTTTAAGCCATAACGAAACTGCAGGCCTTGGTGCAAACATCACAAACGATGATTTCAAGAAAACATACACAGGCGCACAGGTGCCGCAAAACCCCAATGATAAGACACAAATTGCCACAATTACGGGTGCTACAATCAGCAGTCGCGCTGTTGCAAATGGTGTAAAGATGGCGGATGAGCTCGTAGCTAAAGCAGTAGAGGAGGCGAGAAAATGATTAAGACTATTAAAAATGGTATAATCACAGAGAACCCTACCTTTATGCAGCTCCTTGGTATGTGTCCCACTCTCGCCGTTACAACGGCACTTTCAAATGGTATCGGTATGGGGCTTTCAGTTACATTCGTACTGACGCTCTCCAATATACTCATTTCACTTCTTCGCAAAATTATTCCTCAGAAAATAAGAATTGCGGCGTATGTTGTAATCATTGCTACATTCGTAACAATCGTTGACCTGGTTTTAAAGGCATATATACCTGCACTTTCAAAATCACTCGGTCTTTTCATTCCCCTTATCGTTGTTAACTGCATCATTCTTGCCCGTGCGGAAGCGTTCGCTTCCAAAAACGGAGTATTGAAATCGGCGGCTGACGGTATCGGAATGGGGCTTGGATTTACGATTGCGCTTTCAATCATTTCCGCGATAAGAGAAATTCTCGGCGCAGGAACAATCCTCGGCTACAGCGTGGGAATTACAGCCCCCGCAACAATTATGTTACTCCCTCCCGGGGGATTCCTCACACTCGGAATTCTTCTCGGGCTTATCAATGTTATTAAAAGCAAGAAAGGGGAGAGATAAATGACCGCGCTTATAGGAATCGCTTTAACTTCGATTTTTGTGCAGAATTTTGTACTTGTAAAATTCTATGGCATATGTCCCTTCCTCGGCGTATCAAAAAAGCTTGATACTGCGCTTGGTATGGGTATGGCAGTTACATTTGTAATGACGCTTGCCTCAATTATGACATGGCTTTGTCAAAAATTTATTCTCGTGCCTCTTAACATCGAATATATGCAGACAATCGCATTTATCGTGATTATTGCGGCACTTGTGCAGTTCGTTGAAATGTTCTTGCAAAAGTCAATTCCGTCGCTTTACAGCGCGCTCGGAATTTACCTTCCGCTCATTACTACAAACTGCGCAGTACTTGGTGTAGCGCTTCTCAATGTAAGAACTGCATCAGTTATTTCAAATTCGGGAAGCTATACACTTATTGAAACAATTATAAACGGATTTTCCGCAGGTGTTGGCTTTATGCTTGCAATTGTGCTTTTTGCAGGTGTCCGAGAAAGACTTGAAAGCTCAAAAATCCCGAAAGCATTGGAAGGGATGCCTATCGCACTTATCAGCGCATCGCTTCTTGCTATGGCGTTTTTAGGCTTTCAGGGAATGTCTTTTTAAGAAAGGACGGATTATGCTATGAAAGATATAATTTATCCTATGCTCTCAATGGGCGCGCTTGGACTTGTCCTCGGAGCACTTCTTGCACTTGCATCTAAAATCTTTGCAGTTGAAAAAGATGAAAAGGCTGAAGCTATCGCCGAGGTCCTTCCTGGAGCAAACTGCGGAAGCTGCGGCTTCGCAGGTTGCAGTGCTTATGCATCGGCAATCTCAAAGGAAGGCGCAAGGATTTACGCCTGCAGTCCCGGTGGACAGAATGTGGCGGATGCTATCGCCTCAATTTTAGGTGTGGAAAGTGAAGCCGTTGAGGAAAAGGTTGCAGTAATCCGTTGTCAGGGTACAAAGGATGTTGCAACTGATAAGTATGACTATACAGGCATCGAAGACTGTGGCGTAATTGCTACATTGCAGGGAGCAGGACAAAAAGCCTGCGACTACGGATGCCTTGGTTTTGGAAGCTGTGTGAAAGCTTGCGATCGCGGTGCTATCTCGATTGAAAACGGCATTGCAGTTGTCGATACTGATAAGTGTGGCGGTTGTGGCGAATGCGTAGCCGTATGTCCCAAAAAGCTTATCGAAGTAGTCCCCAAAAAGACAAAATACATAGTAAAATGTCAGTCCTGCGACAAGGGTGCACAAATGAAAGAAAAGTGCTCGGTAGGTTGTATTGGCTGTAAAATTTGCGAGAAAAACTGCGAAGCAGGTGCAATAACTGTAGTAAATAATCACGCTGTGATTGATTACTCAAAGTGTACCGCTTGCGGAATTTGTGCGGAAAAATGTCCCAAGAAAATCATATTACCCGTTTTGAAAGAGGAGAACGCAGTTGAAGAGTGCAATGACCAGAATTAAAGGAATACTTCTTGCGCTTATGTATGCTGCGCTATATCCTGTCATTGAGCTTGCCATTTATCGTATATACATCTTATGGCATTATCTGGGCGGAAAACTCAATGCTACCGAAATCGGGAAGCTTGCAAATAAAAATTCATTTGCAATTTCAATAGCGATTTCGGCTATCTCAATATTGATATATCTTGTGATATTGAGGATCAGGAAAAAGAATCTTTCCGAATACATACAAATAAAGAAAACGCCGATTATGATTTTTGTAATGGCGGCGATTGTGGCGATAGGCACACGCTTTGCGGTAGAGGTCTATTGCACCTTGATTCAAAGTCTGGACATATTCAAAAAATCCATAATAGAATCGGCGACTGTCGCTCCGCGCCTTTATACAAGAATGGAATTTGCCATATCCTTTTTCAGCGTTTTGGTTGCGGCCCCGCTGTTTGAGGAATTTTTGTTCCGCGCTCTTATTATGGGTGAACTTAAAAAGGTTGTTCGTCCGTGGATAGCGATTGTGATTCAGGCAATCCTTTTCGGATTTTCACACGGAGCAGTTTTCCAAATTCCATATACAATTTTCATAGGGCTTTTACTCGGAATAATTTACCACAGAACAAAAAATATTATGGTGCCGATAATTTGTCACTCGGTTTATAATTTTTCAGCGACACTGATACTGGGCGGAGCAGCGATGCGCAGTAATGTTGTTTTTATAACTGTTTCGGTAGTGCTTATGTCACTTTCTATGTTTTATATTATTGCAAATACACAAACTGAAAGGAAAATTTAAAATGATTAAAAAGTATGAAGTATCAGAAATCGATTGCGCAGTATGTGCAGGCAAAATTGAAGATGCGATTAAAAAAATTGACGGTGTAAAGAGTGCACAGCTTAATTTCATTATGCAAACTCTTACAGTTGAAGCTGAAGAAGGCGATTTTGCCCGCATCGAAAAAGAAATCGTAAAAGCAGGCAAAAAAACTGAAAGAGATTTCGAAATCAGCGAGGCATAATATGACTAAACGCCAGAAACGAAATCTAAAAAGGATTATAACTGCATTCGTTGTTTTTATTGTGGGTGCAGTTGTTCCTCATATCGTAGTAAAAACCGCGCTTTTGCTTTTGGCGTATCTTATAGTGGGGCATGATGTCTTGCTCTCGGCTTTAAGAAAGGTTTTCCGCGGAGACTTTTTTGACGAAGAATTCCTTATGACACTTGCGACGGCGGGAGCTATCGTAATGCAGGAATTCTCCGAAGCGGCAATGGTAATGATACTCTATCAGACAGGCGAACTTTTCCAGGGTATCGCAGTCGGAAAGAGCCGTAAGTCCATAAAGGAGCTTATGAAAATCAAGCCCGACTTTGCCACCGTCCTGCGTGATGGTCAGGAAGTAAAAGTGGCTCCCGAAGAAGTAATGAAGGACGAAATAATAGTCGTTCTTCCGGGCGAAAAGGTTGCGCTTGACGGTGTTATTGAAGAAGGCGTTTCAAGCTTTGACTCGTCATCTCTTACGGGCGAGAGCTTGCCGTTGGTTCTTCGGGCGGGGGATAAGGTAGCAAGCGGTACTATAAACCTTGACAGCCCCGTCAAAATCCGCGTAAGCGGTGTCTATGCGGAAAGCACAGTTGCAAAGATATTAAATCTTGTAGAAAACTCTGCGGCACATAAATCACAGTCGGAGAAATTCATTACAAAGTTTTCGCGCAGATATACACCACTTGTGCTCCTTGCGGCAGTAATCACGGCGTTTTTACCGCCACTTGTATTCGGGCAAAGCTTTGCCGTATGGATAAGACGCGCTCTTGTTTTCCTTGTTGTATCGTGTCCTTGTGCGCTTGTAATATCCGTTCCGCTTTCGTTCTTCGGCGGTATTGGTGCAGCATCTAAAAAAGGCATACTTATAAAAGGCTCAAGCCACCTTGAAATGCTCTCCAAGGTTTCGCAAATTGCATTTGATAAGACGGGTACACTTACACGCGGTGGCTTTTTCGTTACAAAAATTATCACAAATTGTTGCAACGAGGAAACACTTATGGAAATCGCGGCGCATCTTGAAGGCTTCTCGTCCCATCCGATAGCGCTTTCAATTGTGAAGGCTTTCGGAAAAGAAATCGACAAAGATCGCGTAAGTGACCTTGTAAATATTGCGGGACGCGGTATAAAAGCAAACCTTGACTCTAAAGAAGCCCTCGCGGGAAGCAGTGCGCTTCTCCTCGAAAACAATATAGCCGTAAAGGATTTTGAAGCGGAAGGAACTATTGTTCATATCGCTTATGATAACCATTATATGGGCGCGATAATCCTTTCTGACGAGGTCAAGGAGGATTCTAAAGAAGCTATTGAGGAACTTAAAAGAAGCGGTATAAAAAAGACTATTATGCTGACAGGCGACAATCCGCTTGTTGCTATGCGTATAGGGCAGACGCTTTTAATTGATGAGGTTCACGCATCGCTTCTCCCTGCGGACAAGGTGGAGAAAGCCTTGTCTATAAAGGAAGCGGATGAAGGAAAGCTTGCATTTGCAGGCGATGGTATAAACGATGCTCCCGTGCTTTCAAGTGTTGATGTAGGTATCGCAATGGGAGCTCTCGGTAGCGATGCCGCAATTGAAGCAGCCGATGTTGTTATTATGAATGACTCGCTCGCAGCGGTAGGGGAAAGCATCAAAATTGCGCGCAAGACTATGCGTATTGTCCGCGAGAATATCGTGTTGTCGCTTGTGATAAAGTTCGGCGTAATGGTAATGAGTACGCTTGGATATGACAATATGTATGCGGCTATATTTGCCGATGTAGGCGTAATGATAATTGCGGTACTGAACTCAATGAGATTATTGAAAACAAAAAAAGAGTGATAGCTAAGCTATCACTCTTTAATT
>JAZRFX010000101.1:0-2114 GCA_045643845.1 Clostridia bacterium
CCGTAGAATATGGCTGTAATAAATGAGAAAAGATAGCTTACTTTAAACCTTCGCACAATAAGGGCAGTTATTACGATAATAAGTCCTTGAACAAAATACTCGGCGACACCGAAAGAAAACCACGGGAAAATTTCCACAAGCTTAAGATGAAGCGCGTAAGTAGGCGCAACCACCATAGATAAACCAAAGCCTGCAAGCTCGGCAAAAGCCGCGCCGAACGACATAATTATAAGCCCTAAAACATAGGAAATTTCAGTATAAAATATATGCTTTTTCATTGGTAAACTCCTTAAAGTTCGATTTTTCTGTTTGCAATAATCTCATTTTCCTGCGACGGCGTATAACCAAAATATGTTGTGTAATTTCTAAAAAAAGTCGCATAGTCACAAAATCCGCAAGAGGAAAAAATCGTGCTCGGTTTTTCGCCCATTCGTATCAGCTTTTGCGCTTTTGCAAGACGGCGGATATTTATATACTTCTTCGGCGAAATCTGAAGAAATTCCGAAAACAAGTGATGCAAATGACTTTTGTTAGTGCAAAGCGTTTTCGCCATATCCTCAACCGAAATTTGCTCGCAGTAGTGCTCGTTTATATACTTGATAGCACTTTTAATTGTGGGGTGCATACTGATAAGCTCGTTGTCAAAATCGTCGTGCGGGGAGATGTAAAGATTGAATAGCAGTTCTTCAATCGCATTTTCGAGAAGAAGCCCCAGATCATCCCCTGAAAAATTTTTGTGATAAAAATCCATTTTATTGAATAGAGCGACAATTGAACTGTTACCATTACAGTCAATACAGCACAGCTTTTTTGAAATCCTGTCAAAAACCTTGTTCCCTAAAATGTTTTCGTCGAAAAGAATGTCATATCGCTCGTAATCGGTATCGTCCTCAAATATGATTTTGTGCGGGGTGTTTGCCCTGAAAATCATAAGGCTGTTTTTCTTCAATTTGTAAATTTTATCGCCAATCATTCCCGAAACGCTTCCTTTTTTCAGGAAAATCAGCTCGCATATATCGTGCATATGAAATCCGAGATTCGTTTCGGACGGCGATGTTGTTACTGCGTGGTTATAAAGAATTTTCTCATTTTTATATGAAGAAATGATTTTTTGCAAGGTTTTCACATCCTTTGAAAGTGATTATAATACAAAAACACACTTTTTGCAATATAAAAAGATATTTTTTAGTATTTACCTTCTTAAAAATAGGGAGTAATATATATACATAATCAATTTTACAATGGGGGTTATGGTTATGAAAAAGTTAAATGTTGCTATAATCGGTCAGGGAAGAAGTGGTCGTGACATTCACGGCCGTTATTTCAACGACATCGGTAAGGAACTTTACAATGTTGTTGCTGTAGTTGACCGCGATGAAAAAAGAAGAAAAAGAGCGCTCAAGGAATATCCAGGTTGCGAAGTTTTTGCTACATATCAGGAACTTTACGGCAGAGAGGATATCGACCTTGTAATAAACTCTACAATTTCAAACGTGCATTTTGTAATTGCAAAAGACCTTATTGAAAACGGCTTCAATCTCATTACTGAAAAGCCTTTTGCAAGAACAAGATATGAATGCGATGCGCTTATAAAGCTTGCCAAGGACAAGGGTGTAAAGCTCGGTGTGTTCCAGCAGACATTCCTCGCACCTTACTTTATGAAATCCAAAGAAATCATTGAAAGCGGAAAGCTCGGCGAAATCAAGCAGGTTGATATTACATTCAGCGGATTTTCAAGAAGATGGGACTGGCAGTGTGCACAGCGTCCTATGGGTGGTAACATCTACAACACAGGTCCGCATCCTATCGGTCTTGCGCTTGATTATCTTGACTTTGACAAGAACTTTAAAGTTGCATTTTCAAGCCTTGCGCATGTGCTTTCAAGCGGTGACTCCGATGACTATGCAAAAATCATCCTTACCGCACCTGGTAAGCCCGTTGTTGACCTTGAAATCAACAATAACGACGCATATCCTGCAAGCACAATCAAAATCCTTGGCTCAAAGGGTACATTCAAGACAGGCTTCTGGAAATATGATATGAAATACATTGTTGACGGCGAAAATCCCGAGCAGCCTCTCGTTCTTGCTCCTTACGAGGATAAGGACGGACTT
>JAZRFX010000102.1:0-10328 GCA_045643845.1 Clostridia bacterium
CCGATTAAATTATATGTTGTCCTATGTATAAGGTTATACTCGAAAACACACTCACAGTTTTAAATAATCTTAATATGCCTATTCCCGAGCGTGGAATGATAGCAGGTTGCGGAATTTCTTATGACGACTACTCTGTTTCTTCTAAAATGAGTAATCTAGATAACCTCCACTTCCCTATGGGCACTGCGTTTCTTAATTTGGGCGTTCTCGGGATAGCAAAACGCGCTAAAGCTTCCGCAGGAGCGGAAAAAAACTCAACTTCGCGTGAAATGTTTGAAGGCATTCACTTGGTTTATTGCGAATTGAGTGAATATTTCAAAAAATATTCACAAGCAATCCTCGATGCTTCAAACGGAGATGAAAGACTTTTGCATATTGCTGAAAATCTGAAGTACTTATCTCATAGTGCACCTGTGCATTTTGATCAGGCACTTCAGTTATATGCTTTGTTATGGTCTATCCGTAGTGTTCCTTCGACGGGTTCTACACTCGGTCGTCTTGATGTGCATCTTAAGCCGTTTTTTGAAAAAGATATCGAAAGCGGATACATCAACGAAGAAAAGGCGCTTGAGCTTCTTTGCGACTTCTGGAAATTGCTCAACTACAAGCATTGCGGCGATACACTCAACAATGTAATGGTCGGAGGACGCAATGCCGACGGAACGGATGCGGGAAGCAGACTTTCCGTTCTTATGCTCGAAGCAACAAAGAAATGTGCTATGAGTGAGCCTCATATCAATGTGCGTGTTCATGACAATCTTTCTTCGGAAATATACCATGCTATGCTTGAAGTTCAGCAAATGGGACAAGGGCAGGCAACGGCATATAACGATGAAATCATTATCCCAGGGCTTGTAAAATTCGGTATTCCTGAAGAATACGCATGCACCTATATAAATGATGGTTGCTACGAAGTTATGCTTGACGGCTACAGTGATGTAAATTTCACTCATATCGATGCTGTGGCTGTATTTGAACTTGCGTTCAACAACGGTGAATGGGCTGAAAGGAATTATTCCTCACCTATTAAATACAGATATGAAAAAGATCCGTTAAAGGATTATGTCCTCGATGCAAAACCAGGTATGCCTACAGGCAAAATAGAAGATTGCAGCTGCTACGAAGAGTTCTACAAACAATTCCTGGCGCAGTATAAATACCAAACAAAAAGAAGATTTGACTTTTTAAAGAAGAGATTTACCGAACGAAGCGCAAACGCATACACTTCCCTTTTCCTAAACGGAACATATGACTGTGTTCTTGATTCAGGAAAAGATCTTTTAGGCGGCGCTCTCCCCGTTTATGTGCATATGCTTTTCTCTGGTTCTGTAACAACAGTTGCTGACTGTCTTATGGCGATAAAAAAGCTTGTGTTCGAAGAAAAGAAATATACTATAGCTGATATCAAGAAGGCTATTTCCGTTGATTTTGAAGGATACGAAGAAATGCGTCTTGATATGTGCAATGTCGAAAAATTCGGCAATGACATAGACGAGGTTGATTTGATTGCGGCGGATATTTCTGATGATTTTTGTAAGTGGTTAGAAGATTTCAGCACCGAAGAAAATTTTCCCGTTATGCCCGCGCTTCTTGGTTGGAAATTCCTTCAGGAAGCATATTCTATTGCTGCTACTCCTGACGGACGCCATTTCAAGGATCCTATTGCCGAACACTATTGTGCTACCCCTGGTAAAGGCGTCAATGGACCGACAGCAATTATCAATTCTATTGCTAAATCTAAAAACGCTATAGCGAAAGCTATCGGCGTTTGTGGTGTTCATATAACTCTTCCCGATCTTCCCAAAGGAGAAAACGGATTGATTATTTTGGATACTATTGTTAAAACGGCTTTTGAGAAAGGGCTTAATCAGATTAACATAGCCATATACGACGCACAGCTGCTTCGCAAAGCGCAAAGAGAGCCTGAAAAGCACAAAGATATTATCGTTCGTGTTTGGGGATACTGCGCGCGTTTCGTGGACCTATGTAAAGAAATGCAGGAACATATAATCAGCCGCGTTTCAAAATAAAAAATACTTGAAAGGAGGAATATATGTGTACAAAATTGCACTATGTGATGATGAACGACGAGCATTGAATCTTTTGTCAAAAATCATTGACTATTCAACTATTGGTTTTGAAGTTAAAGCGACATTTACCAGAGGCAAAGACTTAATCGAATATCTTAAAGAAAATCCGCTTGATGCCGTTATTACGGATATAAAAATGCCAGGAATGAGCGGCATAGAATTAGCTGAAATCATTCATCGTGATTTCCCGCAGACCAAAGTGGCTCTTATTAGTGCATACCGCGATTTTGAATATGCACATACCGCCTTTAAGTACGATGTTGTTTCTTACATCACAAAACCTATAACTCAATCCGATTTTGTTGAGGGACTTTTGAAACTAAGAAACCTGCTTGATATTTCAAGAGCTTATACAAAAAGCGAAAATGAAGATATTACTCCTTGCTTTGAGGAAAATTCTATTCCTGAATGTGTCCAGACGGCGCTTGGTTTCATAAAAGAGCATTACGCTGATGACATTACTCTTGAAGATGCTGCAGCAAATTCATTTATGCATCCAGGGTATCTCAGTCAATTGATTAAAAAGTACACAAACGGCAGTTATATAGATTTCCTTACAGCAACGCGCATAAAGAAAGCAAAAGAATTGCTCCGTGAAACTGACGATAAAATCTCTATAATAGGCGTCAAAGTAGGTTATAAATACAGCCAGTATTTCCACAAAATTTTTAAATCGGCAACAGGAGAAACTCCTCAGGAATATAGACAAAGGTATAGAAAAGGCAGGAGAAAATCAGATGAATAATTCTCTTCGTAATCTTTTTTCTCTTATAAAGAAATACCGTTTTAATAGTATTTTTTTCTCATATTTCAGATATACTCTCTTGTTGATGATTCTTCCGCTTTTGGTAGTTATTGTTTTCGTGACGCAAAGCACATATGCAAATATTGCGTCTGAAATTGAAGAAAAAGGGGTCCATTATTACGAGCGTTCATCATCGCTTTCGGTTAACACTATCGAAACATTGAATAATATATACAATCAGTTTATTTCCGAGGATGAAGTTTCTTATCTTCTTTCTACAGATACAAGCGAGGTTTCCCCTTTTTCCCTGCGCAAATCAATTTCAAAAGTTCATTCTTTTTCGCGCAATATAATAATCAGTAACGAAATGTTTGATTCAATATTTCTTTACAGTAAAAAGAATGACTATGTCTACGCCACAAATGGCAGTAATTCAATTGATAAGTTTTTTAATCAGGAATGGTATGAGGCCTTTAAAGAAAACTCGGATTCAAACGTCGCTTGTTCTACTGTAATTGATAACGAAAATGTCATCAGCATAGTCATGAACATATATAACGATGTTTCTTCGGACGGAGTGGTGGTTTTCAACATCAAAAAAAGCTATTTCAACACATTTTTTGATGCTTTGGACGAATCTGGTTTGAATCTGGCGGCGACCTTTACTTCTGGCGGACAAAAAATTTATTCATATGGAAATATGCCGACAGAGAACATTTATCGTCACGAAGTTGAAGGTTTTCCTCTTTCGCTTGAAATGGCTCTCTCTCCTGACATCGTCGCGCTTACAGCAAGACGAATGCTCCCTATAATATACTCTTACTTTATTCTGATAATATTTTCCGTAATTTTCATAGCGTTTTTATGTTCTCTTAAATTTTATAAGTCAATCGCAAATATCGTTACATCAATCGAAAGCGCATATCCATCGGCAACATCCAGTAGCGAAAGTCTTGACGAAATTAACTACATTAAAAATAACATTACTGATATTCTTTTGCATAGTCTGGATATAGAAAAAGAACTTGTTTCTCATTTCTCCAAGCTTAAAAAAGCACAGTCAATTGCTCTTCAATCGCAAATAAATCCTCATTTTTTGTTTAATACACTTAATCTTATAAACGAAATTATCATTGAAGATTGTGGTGCTGATACTGAAGCGGTAAAAGTTGTAAAAGAGCTTTCAGAGCTTCTTAGCATAGCTTTGGACACAAAGAATCACGCTACAACAGTTGATTCGGAACTTAATTACGCAAAAAAGTACATTGATATAGAACTTGTGCGTAACGATTACAATTTTAGCGTAGAATGGGATATAGAACCTGATGTTCTTTATTCAGGAACGCTCAAAATGATATTGCAGCCAATCCTCGAAAATGCTATTTTCCACGGAATAAGCACACTTGATGAAACTCCGGGAAAAATCACAGTGCGCGCTTTTAAGGAAAATTCAAACCTGGTCTTTTCCATTACTGATAACGGAATCGGGCTTGACGACACGCGTCTTTGCGAGATTGAAAAAATTCTGAATTCTACAGAACTCGTCGAGTCGAAGCACATAGGTCTTTCAAATGTAAATTTCAGAATAAAGCTTTTTTACGGAAGCGAATATGGTTGCAGTTTAAAAACAACTTCAGAAGGAACAACCGTTACAATTACCCATCCCCTGACTTTTAAATATTAAGGAGGAATTTAAATGCTTTACAATTCTAAAAACGACATAAAGCCAGATATAAACACTACTTACAAAAGCGTTTCAGGAGTACAGCTTCCTATTTCAGTTTATCTCCCTGAAAACTTTGACGAAACAAAAAAATACCCCACGGCCATTGTTATTCACGGTGGCGGTTGGTACGCTGTAAATCCCGAATCTCCCGCTTGGAATGGTGGTGTTATGCGACATAACGCTATATACTATAAAAACCAAGGTTTTGTTGGAATTACTTTTTCGTATAGAAGCATCAATCTCTCTCCTGATACAGAAGCAAGCGATTTGATTTCCGACTGTTTTGACGCATTAAACTACATAAAAAACAACTTTGATTTCATAGACGAAAATAAGGTTATTTTTATGGGCGACTCCGCAGGCGGACATCTTGCTCTTTCTCTTATTATGAACCTTTGTACTCCTACGGATTTATCTATTAATCCGCAACTTGCAGTTATATGCAATCCCGTCAGCGATTGTGTTTGTGAAAAATGGAGTTATTGCGCAAAATCAGAAGCTTCCCGTGCTGCGGTTTCTCCCCTTCACAACATAAAGCGTGTTAAGCCTAAAATCCTTCTTATTCATGGAACAAGTGACGGTTGTGTTGATATTAACGACACACGCAAATTCTACGAGGCTATGGAAGCGGAAGGAAACGATATTGAACTGATTGAGCTTTTGGAACGAAAACACGCTTTCATAGTGTATGGTTACCGTGACAGCGACGAGCAGGTTTCGGAAGTGCATGAATTGATTGACACATACATTAACTTTTAAACAAAAATAGTGGCTAAAACAAAATGTTTTAGCCGCTATTTTTTATTTATAATATTTTGCAATTTCAGGTAACAATACTCCTGTTATATTGTAATCCTCGTAGTATTTTTGAGTTACAAGTTCATCATAGTCAGGAATTGATGCATGAAGCTGTATCTTTATATCTTCATCAAGTTCTTTATAAAGTCTTGCTATAGCACCACAATTGCCTTCCGCGTAAATGGAGGCAGACATTTTTAGTTCAGCGCAAACCTTTTCCACTATATATTTAAGTTCAAAAAGCCTTAAAGCGCACAGCGAATCACCAAGATAGAATAAGTCTTTAGTTATCTTATTCAACGCTCCGTGCTGTTCCTTTTCTCCAAAAACTGTGTCAAGCGGATAAGGACTGCTTTTTCCGATTCCCGATAAATCAATAATAAACGCTGCTTTATTAGCGTTGCAAATTTCTCTGATTGTGTAGATATGCTCTTCAAGGCTGTCTGTTCCTTTATCCCACAAACAAATTACGACCTCATCGGGAGATTTATCAAATTTAGAAAATAAAAGTCCGTAATTAGGCATTCTTTCCTGCGAGAACCACATATGAGGCGTAACCTTTAGTCCTCTCTCGTAAAAAGGAGCTAATTCGCGAAGTTCAAGAGGAACTTCTTTTCTATACGCATTTACTTTTTCGAGCAAAAATTCTTTTAATGAAAGCATCTGGGATTCTTTTTCATTAAAACGCTTCAGGTTCTCGTCATATACAGATAAGGCATCAGTAAAATCAACTGTTACCTGTCCGCTTTTTGTAGCCTGCAGATTTTCGGCGGGCAAAGATTTTATTGCGATACTTTCATTGCGCCTTGCTTCTTCATTAAAAGCACGAGCGAAAAACTCGCCTGCGTACACACCAAGATTATCGGTATAGCAATGCATACTCTTATCAGTAACAAGCTTTATGTTTTCTTCTTTGCCAAACATTTTATAGATGCGCTTTGCATCATTGTAGGTTTTTTTCGAGCCTTCTATCGGGAAAAAGTCGCTTTCCACAACAAGTATCAAAGCAGGCTTTGGAGCAAAGCTCAATAAGAATTCCTGGTGGTCAAAGCCTCTCTCGGTTGCCCCGAACCATATCTGTTCAGAATCCTGCGAGCTTCCTGCATAAAGATAATCTCGCCTTGTTGTAACAAATGTACCAGGAGCTGCGGCCTTGATTCTTTCGTCACAAAGCATAAGATGACAAGTTGCAGTTCCACCGCCTGATGAACCCGTTGCACCTATTTTATCTTTATCTACATCTTCGCGCGACTGGAGATAATCCACGGCACGCATAGCGTCAGCTATGAAGTAACGCGCGATACTGTCACCATTAAGAACACACTGTTCACCCGCATATTGATGGTCAAAAATAGTTGCAGGAATCATTTCCATTCCAATAGCTGATTCGTAATAGTTGAGCCTTTCACCCTGACCAACGGGATCCATTATCATAACTATCAGACCATATGAAGCAATGATGCGAGCAACGCGCTGATATTGCTCATACGCCTTGCCTTTTATTGCATGACCTACCTGAAAAAGAACGGCAGGTGAAGGCTTTTTTCTATTTTCAGGAAGATATACATTTGCGGTAACATAGACATTTGGGCGAGATTCGAAAATAACATTTTCGATTGTAAGTCCCTCTTCTTTTGTTACGCCTGTTATTTTTGCGTTAAGAGGAAGGTTTTTATCGTAAGGAATTCCGCCGAGAGCCTTGATAAATTCTTCGCGATGCTTTTTTATATAATCCGAAAGTTCCTGCGTGTTGGAAATAGCGTCTCTTTTTCTTTCAGCTTCGGAAAAGCACGCTTCCGAACGCTGAGCTACATGCTGCCATAATTTGTCACGAAGGCTGTAAAAGTTTTCTCTTAAATCAAATTTTTCTAAAGAATGAATACTCATTTTCTTAACCTCATTTTTTAGGATTATTCTTCCTGTTAGTTAAAAGCCAATCAAAAAGTTCTTCCGTATAGGCATTTTCCCACACATTGTGCTTAACGCCTTCAATACGACTATAACGGATATCGGCGCCCAAAGATTCCAATTTTCTCACCATATCATCAGAATAGAAAACAGGAACAACTCCATCCTCTGCACCGTGGAAAGCCCATATCGGTATTTTTTTAATTACACCTGCATTCCAGGACATTCCGCCGCCACAAACAGGTGCAATCGCTGCAAACATTTTAGGTTTTGCCATTGCTGTATACCAGGTGCCGAAGCCACCCATGCTAAGCCCCGTAAGATATACTCTTTCCCTGTCTATTTTGTATTCTTCTATAACTTGTTCTATGAAATTCAAAATTGATTCCACGCGAGCCGCCCAGAAAGTATTCGCAGGGCACTGCGGCATAACAACAACACATTCTCTTTCCTCTTTTGAAAGAAATTTTGAGAAACCATGAAAATCAACAAGGTGAAGGTCTTCGTTACCAGAAGCTCTTTCCCCCGCTCCGTGAAGTTGAACTATCAAAGGTAAATTTTCTTTCATTTCATTCGGAGAATACTCAACAAAAGGAAACTCCCATTTTTCTTCATTGTGTTCGTAGCGATTCATATTTCTTCCTTCTTTCGATATATGTAAATATCTTATCTTTCTCTTTTTATAAAACGACCTTTTCTTCTTCCGTTGTAGATTGCATTTTCGACAACTATCTCTCCGCCAAGAATTACATAATTAAGCCCTTCACAACGCTGGGCACAGTTCGTAAATTCCGCCTTGTCAACGATCTTTGTTTCGTCAAAAATGCATATATCCGCGTCAAAGCCTTCTTTAACAAGCCCTTTGTTCTTTATACCATATACTGCTGCGGGCAGCGATGTGCATTTTTTAATTGCTTCGTGCAGTGGGAGGATTTTTCTTTCCCTTATATATCTGCCAAGATATCTCGGGAAGCTTGCCCTTAGTCTTGGGTGATACACTTTGTTGTTTTTTGCAACGGATGAGTCGGTACAAAGCATTGTGCGTTCGTATTTTAAAACTGTTTCAATATCATCTTCGCACATACTGAAATTGCAAACGCCTGCTTTTGCACGGCATTCGATGATTATATCAAACGCCGCTTCAAATTCATCCTGTCCGCGAAGTTTAGCAATTTCATCTATTCGCTTACCTTCGTATTCGGGGTATTTTTCACAATGAGTTATCATAAGATTGCCCATTGTTTTATTTTTGGTTTGCTGATATCTTTCTTTGATTTTTTTGCGCAGTTCGGGGTCCGAAAGGCTATCAATCATTCTTCCTGGATACAAGTTGCGTATATCCTGATCAATAACTGTCGGAAGTATTCCTGTGTGCGATGCATTGTAAGGATAACAGTCGCAGTATACATCGTAGCCTTCCTCGTTTGCTTCTTGTATCATTTTGGGCGTATGATGCACCTTGCCCCAATTTTCCACATACATACTTTTATGATGAGATAAGACAGCTCTGACTTTTGCTGCTTTTACAACAGTTAAAAACTCCTCAACTGCCTTGTAAAGGTCTTTCCCTTCATCCCTTATATGCGCGCTTATCATTGCGTTATTTTCTTTTGCAGTTTTCGCAAGTTCGATAAGCTCCTCTGTATCCGCGCAACAAGACGGGGTATATATCAGGCCGAAAGACACGCCTACAGCGCCATTTTCAATAGCTTCTTTCAGCAATTCTTTCATTTTTTGCATTTCTTCTTTGGTAGGCCTACGGCTTTCTTCGCCCATAACGGCTCTTCTTAACGCACTGTGTCCAACAAACGAATATAAATTAGATCCAATAGGCAAATTTTCTATGGCTTTCACCATGGTTCCGAAGGTTTTAAGAACTTCGTTTGATTTGCCAAAGCCTTCTAACATTGTAGCATTTTCTTCGTTGATATCGCGGCTTACAGGAGCAATTGTTGATCCGCATTGACCACCTACAGAGGTTGTTATTCCCTGCTCGATTTTTTCAATCATATCAGGAAATTCAAAAACTGCATTATCGCTATGGCTATGAGAATCAATAAACCCCGGGGTTACTATGAGGTTGGTAGCATCAATAACTTCTTTTGCAGTATCAGTAATATTTTCTGAAATCTTTAATATTTTTCCGTCCGATATTGCTATATCAGTATGGAAAGCAGGATTTCCTGTGCCGTCTATCAATTTACCATTTTTTATTATCAAATCGTACATATCCGTAAACCTCGCACAAAATCTTTTATATGTCCGCGTCAAGTTTTTTCAGCACGACAACATCGAGAGGATCAACCTTTACTTTACCATTTATTTTTTCTTTAGAAAACATATCTGTATAAATTCCTGTAACTTCTGCATACGAAGTGTTTTTACTGAAGTTTATAAGGTGAATATAGGTATTTTCCCCGTCAGAAACCTTAATAGTTTCAAGTTCCTCTTCTATTGTTTTTGCATTTTTTTCAATCTTATTTTCATTTATAACTTCATTCATAAATGAAACCATAAATTCACTATCAAATTGAGATGCAACATAATATACTTTTCCTTTTTTGAATTCATTTACTGTTATCGCAGGAGTGCTCCTTCCGACAAGAGTATTTTCAAGAAAGTATAATTCTTTTGCGGTATTACATGAAATTATATCATATACGCATCCAGTTTCAAAATTCTTTTGAGCATTAAGATATGCGCCGTCTTTTTTTCGCACATGCTCTTCGATTTCCACGCCTGTCAAATCTTTCAACATATGAGGCTGAACATCCATGTAATATACATTATTTTCATTTTTCATTCCCGAATAGAATGTTGTAACGAGTGTACCGCCGTTTGCAACAAACTTTTCAAGCTTCTGTCTTAACGCATCATCTACAATTATAAGCGACGGAGCTACGATAAGTTTATACTCTTCAAAATTCGCTTCAGTAGATATGATGTCGCAGTTAACATGATTTCGTACAATAGCATTGTAGTAAGAATGAACATGCTGCAGATACATAAAGTTTCTCGGCATACAGTTCGACTGGAAAGCGAAATCACAATTGAAGTCTCT
>JAZRFX010000103.1:0-3008 GCA_045643845.1 Clostridia bacterium
ACCTTTTGTATAATTTTTAATTAAGCAATAAAAATGTTTACTTAAGAATTATATAGGGGACGGTGGGTGTTTTTGTAATCCGAAGGTGCACAAAAAACAGCCCTGTCCCCAAACCAGGAGTGGAAGAAATGAAAGACTATATTGTAAATGCAATAACTTCAAACGGTGCAATCCGCGTCGTTGCGGCAGACACTACCGAGCTTTGTAATCGCGCGCAGGAAATTCATAAAATGTCACCTACCGCAGCTGCAGCTCTCGGCAGAACACTTACCGCGGCAGCAATTATGGGTAGTATGCTTAAAAACAGCGAGGATTCAATGACCTTGCAGTTAAACGGTGGCGGTCCCATCGGTAAAGTCGTTGCAGTCGGCGACGGCAATGCAAAGGTAAAGGGTTATGTATCAAATCCCCTCGTAGACCTTCCCTTGAACGAAAAAGGAAAGCTTGATGTAGGCGGTGCTATCGGTAGAAATGGTATGCTCGGAATCGTTCGTGACCTCGGGCTTAAAGAACCCTATGTAGGTCAGGTTCCGCTTGTAAACGGCGAAGTTGCGGAGGACCTTACGCAGTACTACGCTACAAGCGAACAGCTTCCCACTGCGGTAGCTCTCGGCGTTTTAGTTGATGTTGACTATACAATCAAGGCGGCAGGCGGATTTATCCTTCAGGTGCTTCCAGGTGCGTATGATGAGGATATCGACAATGTTGAAAAGACAGTTGCGTCGCTTTCATCCGTTACTGAAATGCTTGACAGCGGTAAAAAGCCCGAAGATATCGTAGCGCATCTTCTGAGCGACTATGAAATCGAATATTTTGACAATGTTGTTCCGCAGTACAGCTGTGACTGCTCGCGTGAGCGTACTGACCGCGCGCTTATCAGTATCGGCAAGGAAGAACTTGAAAAAATAATTAACGAGGACGGAAAGGCTCAAATTACCTGTCATTTTTGCGACAATGTGTATGATTATACCAAGGAAGAACTTGAGAATCTCCTCGAAGAAGCAAAATAATTAAAAGGGATGTTAAATAAGCGCAGACCGCTTGTTCGACACCCCTTTGTTTTTTGGTTGACAAGATGCACTTTAATAATGTATAATATTATAGATTATTTTTTAAGTGTAAAACTACAGAATTTTAACTGTATGGAGGAATAAATATGAAAAACTTAACCTCAAAAGAACTTCGAATTGCATGGAAAGAATTCTATAAGGAAAGAGGACACGCTGACGCAGGTACAGTTTCTCTTATTTCCGACGGTGCAACAGGCGTTCTTTTCAATGTTGCCGGTATGCAGCCTCTTATGCCTTATCTTTTAGGCGCTCCCCATCCCAGCGGAAGCACACGCCTTTACAATGTTCAGGGTTGTGTAAGAACTAACGATATCGACTCTGTTGGCGATACATCTCATGTTACATTCTTTGAAATGATGGGTAGCTGGTCACTTGGCGACTACTTCAAGAAAGAGCGTACACAGTGGAGCTATGAGCTTCTCACACAGGTGTTTGGTTTCACAACCGATCAGCTTGCCGCAACTGTATTTGAAGGCGACGAAAACGCTCCCCGCGATACTGAAACTGCAGAGTGCAGAATTGCTTCAGGTTTCAAGCCCGAAAACATCTACTTCCTTCCCGCTGACGACAACTGGTGGGGACTTGAATATGGTCCTTGCGGTCCCGACAGCGAAATGTTCTACATCAACGACTGCGCTCCCTGCGGACCCGACTGTCGTCCGGGCTGTGACTGCGGTAAGTATATAGAACTCGGTAACGATGTATTTATGCAGTACGAAAAGAAGCAGGACGGTCAGATTGTAGAGCTCAGCAAGAAAAATGTTGATACAGGCTGGGGCCTTGAAAGAATCCTTGCATTCTTAAACGGCACCTACGATGTATATCGCACAGATGTTTTCGAAAAGGCTATTTCCTACCTTGAAGAAAAATCACAGAAGAAATATAAGGAAGACGAAGAAATCACAAAGGCAATGCGTATTGTCGCTGACCACATCCGTACAGCAACTATGCTTATCGGCGACGAAGCGAAGCTTACTCCCTCAAACATCGGTCAGGGATACATTCTCCGCCGTCTTATCCGCCGTGCAGTAAGATATGCGCGCACACTTAACCTCGGCACAGAAAACCTCAAGGATTTGAGCCTTATCTATATAAACGAAATCTATGCAGAAGCTTATCCGCGTCTTGTAGAAAATACAGATTTCATCCTTGCTGAACTTGTAAAGGAATGTAACAAGTTCGCAAACACCGTTGAAAAGGGCGTTAAGGAGCTTAACAAGGTTCTTGCTACTCTTACTGCAAACGGCGAAAAGATGATGGACGGCGCTACAAGCTTCCGCCTTTACGATACTTTCGGCTTCCCGATTGAGCTTACAGTTGAAATGGCTGCTGAAAACGGCTTTGAAGTTGATGTTGATGCATTCAATGTAGCGTTCAAGGAACATCAGGATAAGAGCCGTTCAGTAGCAAAGAATGTTATGAAGAGTGGTCTTGAAGAAACAACTGAAGCTACTATCAAGCATCATACAGCGACACATCTTCTCAACGCAGCGCTTAAGAAGGTTATTTCTCCCGACACACATCAGCGCGGTTCAAAGATTTCCGAAGATAAGTTCAGATTTGACTTCAACTGCGACCACAAGCTTACTGATGAAGAGCTTAAGAGCATCGAAGACCTTATCAATTCCTGGATTAAGGAAGAAATCGAGGTTAAGTGGGAAGAAATGCCCAAGATGAAGGCCGTAGAAGTTGGTGCGGAACACGAATTCATCGATAAGTATCCCGATATCGTAAAGGTTTACACAATCGGTGATGTTTCAAAGGAAATATGCACAGGTCCTCATGTTGAAAACACTTCAAAACTCGGCACATTCAAGATTCTTAAGGAAAAGTCAAGCTCAAGCGGTGTTCGCCGTATTGAAGCAATGGCTGAATAATAGAATAGGAATAGAAAATAAGAAAGACCAAGGCGAATGCCTTGGTCTTTTTGTGTGTTGG
>JAZRFX010000104.1:0-12647 GCA_045643845.1 Clostridia bacterium
ACATGCTGCAGATACATAAAGTTTTTCGGCATACAGTTCGACTGGAAAGCGAAATCACAATTGGAGTCTCTTATTACTGCGCAACTTTTCAGCGGCATAGCCTTTTGTACAGTTGATATTTCATCAAGTTCTTTTTTAGTATCTGCAATTTCGTGATATGTTCGTCTGGGAACGGAATCATACCACAAAACGCCTTCGTGCCATTGTTCAGCACCGTAAGGGCATATTCTCCACGGGAAATATGATATAAGTTCCCCGCCATGAGCCATTGTCTGATATGCCCACAAGCGAACATAACGCGGAGGAACGCCGATTGCTGCCTGCTGCTCCAAAATGTAAAAATGCTTATCTTTGCACGCTCTTGTAATTGCCATTGCAAGAGATGTTTCCGTGTAATTATACGAATCTTTAGGATATTCTCCGTATTCTCTCTCCAATCTCCAATTCATCGGATAACTGTCGACGGAAGCCACATCGAGGTCTTTAAACATTTTATACATATCCATTTTGTAAAGGAATCCCGATGAACAAATATTATGAGTTATCGGAACAGTTATACCTTCATCTCTGATGGTTTTTGCACACAAAAGAGCATACTCGGCATAACATTCCGAACTGAACCTATAATAATCCAGAAGGGCAGCTGCTTCTCTGCTTCCGCTTTTGGGGATTTCAACTTCGTCCCATTTGGAATACGAGTGGCTCCAAAAACTAAGTCCCCACTTTTCATTCAATTCTTCTATGGTGTTGTACTTTTCTTTAAGCCAGGATATAAACTTTTGGCGACATTCTTCACAATAGCAATAAGGCCCTTCAGCCATAAACTCATTGTCGAGCTGATATGCAATTATGTTCTTGTTCGCCTTATAACGACGAGCCATTTCTCTTATTATTCTTACGGAATAATGTCTGTACTCCTTGTTATTCACGCACGCGTGTCTTCTTACCCCATATTCTCTTTTCAGACCGTTTTCAAGCGTCATACAAATATTTTCGTGTTTATCTGTAAGCCATTTGGGAGGCGCTGCAGTGGGGGTGCACATAATTGTTGAGATTCCTTTTTCGGAAAACAACTCAATCGCTTCATCCATCCAGGAAAAATCAAATTCGCCATCACGAGGTTCAAAGTCAAACCACGCAAATTCTCCCATTCTTACTGCAGAGAACCCGCCTTTTTCCATTAGCTGCGCGTCCATCTTTATAGTATCTTTAGTAATATGTGGATGTTCGGGATAATAACAAGAAGAAAAAATCATAAATCTCGCCTCAATTATTCTATCTTACTCAAAATTGTACCACTTATCGGGAACAAATTCCTCTTTCACAGTTCCTGTTATCGGGAAAGCTGCTCCGTAACCAGTTTTATTGGTCCAGAAACTGTCATAGTTATTCATATACAAAAGCTCTGAAGGGATATTTTCCCCTTCTTTTACTTTTTCGCCCGTTAAAGCGCGTGCATTATCAAAATCAAGACTGATGTCACTGTAACGGAACACCATTCTCATAAGTCTTATATTATTTCTTGCAAGAGGAGTTTTGGCGCTTTCCAATGCCTTTTCATACCAATCATATATTTTTTCTTTGTCAATGTTATCCATAAGATAAAATGCCGCAGAAGGTATGCCTACCTGCCCCTCAAGACATTCTTCGGTTTCATTGATAATTTTCTTTATCCAGGAAGCTCCTTCTCCAAATATGAGAGTGAAGCGGTCAAGATTTTCTTCAAGTGTGATACTTGAGTCATAGCCAGTTCTTCCAAAAGTAAAGAAGTTGAAAATATAGTTCCATAAATTATAGCATTCAATTTGTGTTGAGGAGCCAAGAATTCCTTTTTCCTCAAATCTTTTCCAAATCGCCTGAATTTCATCAGCAAGAGGAGTATAACGCTGCTTTGTTGCATAAACGGACATATAGTAATCGTAATACATTACCTCGGCGCCTGCATTTTTCCATTCGAGGATATTGTCTTCATACCTAGTGTTTGAAAGCGAACCGCCATCTCGTTTTCCACCTGTTCTGATACCTCTGTAAAGTCCTTCAGGGTGTTCCCAGGTAGCTTCTATTATCATCATACCTGAAGACAACTTGACATTTTCAGGACATTTCCATATATCGTTATAAAGCATCATTACCATTTTGACTTCAGGCTTTTTCTCCGTTACGAGCTTTGCTACTTCATTCATGAAATATGTGTAGTTCTCCATCTTTGTATAAGGAGAACACATCGGGCATACACAATGTTCTGAAACGCCATCGTGCGGAGCAAGCTGAATCATTTTTACTTCAGGATTCTCCTCGAGCCAGGTAAGAATGTTTTTGCTTATTGCTTTGATCAATTCACCATTTCTTGAGCAAAGTACAATCTGACCGAAAGCATCCACAGGTTTGTATCTTGTTCCATCTTTTTCAAGGCGGAAATATTCAGGATGTGTTTCGTAATATTTCTCTTTAAAAGTATCATTTCCTTCAGGTGGAAGGAAAAAGTCAGTAACATCGTGATGTCCAACCATAAAATCAAGACCGCGTTCCTGCGCTGCATCTACAAGGCCTGCTTTTTTCAGCTTTTGATAAACGCTCATCCAGGTATATATACAGTTGTATCTGTTTTTTGCAAGCCAATCAAAAAAGCTGATATTAAGTCCGTGATCAGGCTCACCCGCAAAACTACCATACTGGATACAAGCCATTCTGTACGGACGGTCAGCGGATTTCTTTGCATAGCAAATATTTTCCGCTGCGATTTTATCTTTTTGGGGTACATACTCCCCTGCTTCCACATCAGGATGTGAATATGCGCTCAGGCTGCAACCTGCGAATCTCTCGAGGAATTCGTAGACAGCATATATTGTTCCTCTTTCTCTATCGCCATCTTTGCCTGCAAGTAAGAGAACATCGCCGCCAAATGTTTTTATCAGGAAACCCTCGCTACCTGTTACATAGCTTTCAAACTCCTCCTGAGTTATGACATTCTTTGCAAGATTGTTTCTTTTGGGAGAACCGATAATAATTCTCTCTCCGCTAATTTCTTTTTCATCGGCACAAAGTTCAAGCTCTGTGCCGATAATATTTTTTATGTATTTTATAAGCTCTTTCGCAATAAAGACTTCACTTTTGGTGGGATTTGAAGGAATGACCACCACAGGTCTTTTTTCTTTGCTTATTTCCATTCTTACACCTCTTTAATTAGAATGCATGAATTCGGCATCATTTTAAAGGTCAAATCCTTTGTTGTTGAAATAAGTTCGGCATTATGATTTTCATCAAGAAGATAAACTTCATACTCTGCGCCTTCCTTAAGCTCAACCTTTACTTCCTTTTCTTCAGGTTCAATCGTTGATTCGTCTACTTCTTCGCTGTTAAAATGCTGGTAATATGTAACAACGCATAAAGTCTTTCCATCTTTATCAGCACCGCACAAGGTGTAAATATCTTCTTCCTCATCGTTGGAGCGAAGCTCGTGGTCCATATCGTAGAACATACCATACCATTTTAAAGCGTAGTATCCCTTTAAAGGTCTTGCTGTATAGAAATCAAATACGCCGTTGAAAACTCCTGAGAAAGTACAATAATACATAAGCATATCAATATCATCAGAGCTCTGCGCGCAGGACATCGTAGCCATTATAAAAGCTGCACCCTTCATGCTATGTATTACTTCTATAGAAGGAAGGTACAAATGTGTCCAGCCTGCAAGATAGTTCCACTCGTTGAGGATACTTTCTGTGTTTTCGTATCCGTTTTCAACAAGCATTTTCTTGATTCTTTCCGCTTTGAGCATAATGCGTTTTGGATAAGGGTTGTAAACATGCCATGAGAAGAAGTCTATTTCAACCCCACGCTTTTTCATTTCAGCAAGAAATTCGTTACCCCAATCTTCATCCCAGGCAAGTGCGGGACCGCCGATTTTTAAATGAGGGAAGCATTCCTTAAGGTGCTTCGCTGCTACTTCATAGAAATCAAAGAACTGAAGTTTTGTTCCGCCCCAGGTGCTTTTTTCGGTGGCAGGAGCATCATCAGCTCTCAAGTCGGGCTCGTTCCATATTTCCCAATATTTTATGTTGTGATTGAAGCCATCAGCCCAACCTTCGTTATAATGTCTTATAATGTGCTCGCATATTACAGCCCACTTTTTAAAATCCTTGGGAGGAAGTGTGTGGTGCTTCTTTATCTGGTGCTCAATAGTCTGACCAAGTCTATAAAAGGTTTCGGTTCCTGCATCCAGACAAATAAGAATAGACTCGTCGGTACATGCGAAATCATATGATTCAGGATCGTAAGGATCAGCATCAAAATTCGGAAATATATTCATTACATCATGACTATAAGGTCCACCGTAAATGGGTTTGGTACCTGAGTCATGGTTTCTTGAATAAGGAATTCTGGCTTCTTTATATGCCGGGAAGTTGCTTTTAGCCTGGTTCTTTGTGTGTCTTTTGCACAAAGGACCTCCGTTTGTTGCGTTGAGAGGTTTAAATGCACCATATTTATTTTCAAGATCAAATTTAATCGTTGTCACAAAGTCTCTTCCTTTCGTGTGATTTGAATTTTTCTGCTTTTTCGCAAACTCCGCTGATTCTCTTAAGATATGTTTCGTGACCGCAATTAAGATTGCGTTTATTCCACAGCTTTATAAAGCGTTCTTTAATAGGCTCAAGAGGCGGAAGCTCTGCATTATAGCTTACACTATTATACTCGCCCGCCGATATTCGGAGAGCATTTGTAAGGAATATTGCTATATCGCAAATAAGCTCATACTCTTTCATAATAAGCTCTGCATCTTCGCATTTAAGAACACACTTTAAGCCTTCTTCTTTGCGGATTTTTACATACTCTTCCATTTCTTCGAAATATTCGGGATCAAGTCCAGCCAGTTTTATGTCATCCACCAAAATTCTCGGAAGCCATGAAAGCTGAGTTGTGTTGAATATTTCATAATGTTCAAGAGTGTGCGCCTTTCCCAGTTTATGAAGCACATGTGCGAAAGACTTCCCTTCAGTTTTGAAGATGAATTTATCAGCGTAATCACGCGCTTCTCTAAGAATTCTTCTTCTGTATGAGATTCTCCAGAGCTCGGCTTCTCCGCTTTCAACTATGCTACGGTCGCACTTGCTGTTCCAGGAATACGCGGCACCGACGATATAAGGAATATAACTCATGAAGAGCGGCATTACTCCACCATCATCGCACCAGTCAGTGAGAAGGAATCCCATTGCTCCCCATCTCGTTCCCGAGTCTGCTGCCACCATAATATTGTAAAGCATCGTCGTACCTCTGCCTGTGATGCTTGCCCAGTTGCTTGTTCCAGGCGCTACATAAAAGTCAAGACCTGCTTCACTCAGTCTTCTTGTGCGCTCTTCAAAGTCAATATAAGCTTCATAACCCCAGTCTACAACGATTGCATCCTCCGGGAGCTCTTTTATGCATTCGGGATGCTCAAGGACAACATCGTCCCAGAACATCGGACGCTTATTATATTTTTCTTTTGCAAGATTGCATACCTTTTTAAGATAATCGGTGTAAACCTTTGCAATACCTTCTTTTTCGCAGGCTTCCTTTGTTTCGCCTTTTCCGAGTTCGAAAGGCTCATCCATACCAATGTTTACTTTGTCGGATTCAAAAAGAGGAAGTGAATCTGCGTAAAGTCGGTCTACAAGTTCAAGGCTTTCAGGTAAAAGAGGGTTGATTGTTGCAGAAGGCGATTTGTCATCTCTTGTTATTCCGAGATGATTGAATTCGTCTTTCGCAATCCATCCCTGCATGTGACCGAGGCTGTTCTGATTGGGAACAAGCTCAATAAATATTTCTTTGCAGTACGCCTGAATATCTTTTATATTCTCGATTGTAAGAACATTTTCTATTTCATAATATTGAGCCATGCTCTTGTACTCGAAGACAATATTATCAAAATAAAGCTGAAGCTCATTGTACTTCAGGTCTGCCATTATATCGGCAAGCTTTTTAATTGTTTCAGGGCTTTGTATTCTTCCGCGGCTGATGTCAAGCATAATTCCGCGTCTTTTAATATCGGGCTTGTCCTTGATTTCAAGACATGGGATTTTATTATCCTCTGCCTGAAGGATTATTTGCTTTATAGTTTGTGCACCGCGGAAAAGAGCTTCCTCGTCACCGCCTGCGATATCAATTGAATTTTCAGTAACTTTAAGTTCGTATTCTTCGCATTCAAAATCAGGATTTAAAGAAAATACAATTTGCGTATTTTCTTTTTCTTCACTGACTTCAATAAAGCTATTGAGATAGTTATAAACTCTGGCGCTTTCGCAATTGACACTAAACTTCGAAGTGAGGATTAAAGAACCTTCTTTTTCCTCATACTGCTTTGGAATGGGTAATAATATCATTTGCTTGCGCCTCCCTTCTTTTCACTCTTCACGCGTTCAATTTTCTTCAACATATTTTCAAGTCTTGTGGTGTATATATCGTGACCGCAATCAAGGTTACGCTCTCTCCACAGGCTTACAAACCTCTCTGTTATCGGTTTAAGAGGCATAAGCTGTGCTGAATATTCAAAGTCGTTATACTCGCCAGCGCACACCTGTATTACCTCGGCGCTGAAAATTGCAATGTCACACAAAAGTTCAAACTCTTTTTTGATTAATTCGCCATCTTCGCAGGAAAGCTTGCACTTTGCTCCTTCAACCTTACGCTTTTTAAGCATCTGCTCAATTTCCTCGAAATATTCGGGCATAATTCCATTAAGCTCTATATCCTTAACTTCGTATTTTGTAAGTCGTGAAAGCTGAGTCATATTGCAAAATATGTCCTGTTCAAAATTACATGTCTTATTTATTTTGTATAAAACTTTAGAAAATGAATCGCCCTCGGATTTAAATACAAATTTATCCATATAAGCGCGTGATGTATTAAGGATAAGACTCTTGTAAGGTAACCCCTCTACCCTTTCTCTTTCCATACCGCTGTTCCAGGAATATGCGGCACCAATTGCATATGGGATATAACTCATAAACTGAGGCATCTCTCCACCATCATCACACCAGTCAGTAAGAAGGAATCCCATCGCTCCCCACTTTGCGCCTGAAGTTGCTGCGGATTCGATATTAAGAAGCATATTTTGTCCTCTGCCCGTAACACTCTGCCAGTTGCTTGTTCCTGGAGCTACATAATAGTCAAGCTTTGCTTCGCTGATTCTTCTACATCTTCTGTCAAAAGCGGTATCAGCTTCATAGCCCCAATCCACAACGATTGCGTTCGAGGGAAGTTCGTCAATATATTCAGGATGTTTCATTACTATATCATCCCAGAACATAGGACGCTTATTGTATTTTTCCGAAGCTAACTTGCATACTTTTTTGAGGAAATCCACATAGAGTCTTCCCACACCGTGTTCGTCTGCAAATTCTTTTGTTTCGCCCTGACCAAGTTCAAAAGGCTCATCCATACCTATATGGAGATATTCTGAAGAAAAGTGCGGTAATAAGTCATTATAGATTCTATCTACAAATTCCAAACTTTCAGGAAGAAGCGGATTCAATGTACAAGAAATTTGTCCGTCATCTCTTGTTATGCCGAGAGGAAGAAATTCTTCGTTTTTGATCCAACCGCGCATATGACCGAGGCTGTTTTGATTAGGAACAAGTTCTATAAACCTATCTGCGCAGTACTTTTCCAGTTCCTTGATAGTTTCAACCGTAATGACTTCTTCTTTTTTGTAATACTGAGCGAGGCTTTTGTATTCAAAAATATTTGTATCAAAATAAAGCTGAAGCTCGTTGTACTTTATGTCCGCCATAATGTCAACAATACGCTTTAATTCCTCGGGTTTCTGAATTCTTCCGCGGCTTACATCAAGCATAATTCCGCGTCTTTCAATATCAGGCTTGTCCTGAATTTCCACGCACGGGATTTCTCCGTTTTCATTTTGGAGAATGATTTGTTTCAAAGTTTGTGCTCCACGGAAAAGAGCCTCTTCATCTCCACCTTTTATTTCGATTGATGCTTCGGATACTTCAAGTATGTACTCCTCTTTTTCAAGCTCTTTACAAAGCTTAAAAGAAATATCTCCTTTTTCTGCAGAAACAACCTCATAAAACTGTGAAACATAATTGAAAACCTTTTCACTTTCCGAGAAAACCTTCGGTTTTTCGGAAAGAACATATTTTGACTCTTTAAATTCACATTTCTTGGGTATAGGCAATAATATCATATGTTGACACCACTTTCTGATTTGAATGATACTAAATAAATTTGAGGGATTTTACCACCAAACGCCATCTTCGACATTTTCTCTGTCGTCAGGAATTCTTTTTCCTGTTTCAAGACTCTTTTTGATTAGGCCAAAGTTGTATTCCATAGTGGTAAGGAGTTCTTTTCTTCTTGAAAGAGCTCCTTCCATAATATCGACAGTGTCAAAATCTCTTTCTTCGTGAAGCTTTTTCTCCGCCCGAGCTTTTAATATTCCTTCTGTTGCTTTTTCTATCAGCTTGGTCTTATTTCCGATATTCTTTTTTATAAAGTCATCTGCTTCACGATACAAATCAAGATATTCACACCAATATGAAACAAGCACCGCATTTAACGAGAGCATTTCGCGGAAGGAATTTATGTCTTCATCGTTTTCGGCTACGCTATCCAGAAGCGACAAAGCCTTTGTATTCATCAGATTAATCTGATTGAATCTATTTGTGACATTTCCAAGTTTTTCTTCGTCAATCTCATTATCCCATCTGAAGAATAGAACGGGACTATTTCCATGAGTTCTTGTTTCTTTATTACAAGCATATGGCACGGGACACTCACCATTAGTTCCTCTTAACTTAAAGAGAGCTGCCATCGCTCCTGCATTTTTGCCATACAGTTTTTCGCAAATTATATCCAGCATACCACCATCAGCGAAGATTTCGTCGGGACGGAATTTTGTATGTCTGCAATCCTTATAGAATTTAAGGAATTCTTCGTGTTCTACAGGAGCATCTTTCAAATTGAAAAAGCTACTGTTTTCACAGTTCCACATATATTCAGCGTTAAAAAGCTGCAAAGGTTCCTGGTAGCTGTTTCCGCTACATGTTATAAGAGCTTGTGAGCCCTTAAGCATATAATTAAGTACTGAAGACGCAAAGAAAAGTTTATCCGTATAGAATCCATCTCCACCGCTGAAATTAATAACAGCAAAATCCTGCAAGCCATTCAGCTTTTTGCTTATTATATCAGGTATTCTGAGGCGAGTATCCTTTTTATTATAAAACAGTTCTCTGAATGTCGGGAAAACATTTTCTTTTACAGTTGAGTACTCGAGTACTTTCTTCCAGAATTCTCCTGCCTTTTCGATTTCTTCATCATCAGCATCATAGCTCATATAACCTGGGGCAACATTGAATATCAATAAATCTCTGGAAGAGTCGTAATCATCAACAACAATATCTTTGAGTCCGCCGTTTAAGCGGTCAAAGAAGTATGCAAAAGCACCCGCCATACCATCTTTTGCAAAAAGATCGTCGTTAGGCCACTTCTTGCGACACTCATCACAGCGAACAGCCCACATTTTTTCTTCGATAAGATGTGCATCAATATTATGAAGATAAAGTGCACCAGGCTGAACCTCTTTAATGAAAGTACGAAGTTCCGTAATTTTATCATCCATCATCGCATCATTTGAAAGGCATGTTCCAAATCTGCGTCCGGGGACATATGAAGTTCCTATGCACTCATACTCCTCGCCGTTGGGATAATTTCTTTTGTTTTTATAAACTTTTCCGAAATGCTTGCCGTATCTATGTGCGGACAAGCCATATCCCATTGTGTAGGCGCTGAAAATAAGATGTATACCTCTTTTTCGAGCTTCCTTGTTAAAATAACTCATCAATTCTTTGTAGTAAGGAGCTCTTTCAGGATCTGCTCCCCACCCGTCAAAGAGAATCATATTCACTTTATATTTAAGACATAAGTCGAGTTTTCTTATTATTCTTTTCTTATATGCTTCGATTCCGTCGCCATAGTCATAAGACCATACTTCTATTTCGCACCATATAAGCCATCTATTCCCTCTATAACGAAAATCGGGATAGTCTTTTATTTCAAATTCATTCTTGATTGCAGGAATCTGTATAAGCGTTGATATAGCATACATTACGCCAAGATTACTATGCGCAAAAACAAGGATTCTTCCATCCTGCAACCCTTTTATTATATATCCTTGTTCATCAGCATTTAGGTTTTTAAACCATTCTTCATCAATGTTGCAAATTGTTTCTGCAACTTCTTTTTTTGTAGTGATAATAAGTTCAGCTTCTTCAAGCTTTGCTTCTTTCAGCGCGGGTAAAAATTTAAGCGCCGGTTCAATTAAAGGTTTCGTTTCGCCAGAAATATAAATTGTTTTAATTCTGTCTATGGGTGACTTATCATTCCCTATAGAAGCATTCACATATTGAGGACTTGGTATTATATTAAGCTTTTCCATATTATTCACCTTTAATTAAAATCAAGTATTTTGGGGAAAACGAGATAATTTAAATATAAAGTTACCGCGGCAAAATGAGTCGCCGCAGTAACTTTATATTTTAAACCTAGATAAATTACATATCAGTTACGCCAGATTTTGTAGTGTCATTAGTAACTGTACCTGCGGTCATAGGATCGCTGCTTCCGTTTTCAATTCGGAAATATCCGGGTTCAGTAACAGCCAACGGAGTTGTATCAACATAGTCGATGAGTGTAGTGCCATCAACCTTAAGCACAACTCTAACGCCGTTATGTACCTTTGTATATCCGAATTCACCCATCATCCACATATTCGCAACAAGGACACCCTTCGCTGGGAAGTGCTTTATAATGCCGCCTTCGAGTTCGCCGCTCGCGTTATAATTGTAACGCTGAAGTTCTATGAAACCAAGACGCATAACTGCACTATAGCCAGGAGAGTTCCAAAGTCTGCCTTTGGGTTCAGAATGAATACCTACACTCTGATAACCTGTGGGATTAAACTTAAGTGTAAAACGAACTGTTTCGCCAGGGTTAACTACATTTCCACCATATGACAAAACTGTACTTACTGCATTAAGCTTTACATAATCTTCGGCAATTTCAGATGATTTCTTGCTTGAAGCAACCCATCCTGCTGAATCGCTCAAGAATTCGTCAATATCAATTACACGAGTGATTGCAGAATCGTACATTTGTGTTGTAAGCATAGTAAGCTTTTTGCTTATTGCTCTGACATTGCTCTGCTTTGTTCTCTTACTATCGAGAACTGTCTGCGCTGTTTCTTTTGCAGCCTTAACCTGAGTTACAATCTCGTTGGGGTAACCAAAACCTACATAGCCATTTCCAAGTGACATAACCTGTGAACGAAGTTCAGTCTTGTTGAGAGCTTCAGTTTTTGCAGTTGTGAATGTGAATACCTGAGGTTCTGCATCTACAACAACTTCACTCTTTGATGATTTAACGGGAATAACCTTCCAATAATACTTACGAACGCCATATTTAAGAGTATTGATTGTACAGCTTGTTTCGTTAACTATCTTATCGTATACAAGAGCTTCAAAGTTTTCATCAATAGAAACGATTACTCTGTAGCGGTATGCACCCTTTGCACCTCTCCAAGAAAGAATAGCATTGCTTCCTTCTATGCCTTCGGCACCATTTTCAGGTCCGATAAGTTTAACGGGTGTAAGCTCTGTAACTCTGTTAACACCAATATTGTCAAAGTCGATTAAAGCAAGGTCGCTCACAGTGTTATAAATAGGAGCATCCTTTGTATATGAGAAGTCATAATCGTAATCAGCCTTTGTTTCGTCAAAGCCGAAATCTGCAGCTGTGAGCATACCAACATTGTTGTCTATTCTCTCTGCATATTCATTAAGAGATTTGTTTGCAGGAACATTAAGCACTGAACCAATACTTACATTGTTATAGAATGATGAACCAACTGTTTTTCTTCTGAGCTTTTCGTCAGCATCAAATTCAAGCCATCTCTGCATTTCGGGGAAACGTTCAAGATACTTAGCTCTAACTACCTTTGAAAGAGAAGCGTTTCTTTCGCTAACGCCCCAGTGAGTCTGCTTTTCATAGTCTGTGTAGATAGTAGGAGTAGGACACTTGATAAAGATGTTGTTTGCGAGTGTACCAAAGCTACCACCGTTCTGGAAACCTGCACCATTTCCTACATTGTAGAAGATGTTGTTTTCCATTTTAACATTATGGTGCTGCGCATCGGCGTAGGTACCATGTGTTGTACCACGACCTGAAAGTTCGTTTGTAATGTCGTGAATAAAGTTGTTTGTAAATTCTACACCCCAGTCAATGGGTTCACCATTTACATAAAGCGCACCTGCGTCCATTGTTTCACGAACTGCCTGGTATGTTTCGTTTGCATCAACTCTTACGATAACTGAACCATCTACCCATACTGCCTGATGCGGAACTCTGTGCATCTTGTTGTTTTTAATATCAACACCACAGCTCTGTTCTACAGTAACACATGAGGTAGCACACTTTTTAAATCTACCTATGTTGAAAATATCATTATTTGCGATTACAACGCCACTTTCTACAATTGTCATTTTGTCACCACATGACAAAACATAAACGCCTGAAGAACCAACATTGTAGATATCAGAATCAATAACAGAGATGTTCTTTGATTCCTTTATTTCGATACCTGAAGAACCAACATT
>JAZRFX010000105.1:0-8456 GCA_045643845.1 Clostridia bacterium
CCTGCCTTTCGGCATAAAAAATATTTATGTAAAGAATCTTTACATATCAAAATTATTTGCGGAATGCCAGGGAAGTATCGGTCATTGATTCAATAATTGCAAGAGAATCAACGCGGATGCCTTTTTCCCTTAATTCATCTCCGCCGCCCTGAAAACCTTTTTCAATGGCGATTGCGCAACCTATAAGTTCGGCCCCTGCCTGATTTATAATATCCATAAGTCCGTTAAGCGCGTTTCCCTTTGCAAGGAAATCGTCTATCACGAGGACCTTATCGTCTTTACCGAGGTATTCTTTACTTACAATTGCGTCGTAAACATTTTTACGGGTAAAGGATTCAACGCGCGAAGAATACACCGTGTCTGAAATATTTCCCGACTTATTCTTTTTTGCAAAAACCACAGGAACATTCATAAACTGCGCCGCAGCAAATGCAATCGGTATTCCCGATGTTTCGATAGTAAGTATTTTATTAACGCCGTCATTTTCATAAAGACGCGCGATTTCCTTTCCCATTTCAAGAAGGAAAGGAACATCTATTGAATGATTCAAAAAACAGTCAACCTTGAGAATATCTCCAGGCAAAACTGTTCCCTCTTTTAATATTTTTTCTTCAAGTGCAACCACGATGCTTCACCGCCATAAAAATAAAATTCCACATTTTAGAAAATTATAACACACCATATTCTAAAAGTCAACAAATTAGCCCCTTAAATTATGTTGTTTTTTGGCTTAAATTTGTATTGACAAAACTTTGCACAAGGATTATAATAAATATCGTTCTAGAACAACAATTTAATCAATTGGGGAGCTTGCGCATGCAGGCTGAGAGTAAGCGTATTGCCGCTTTAACCCGTAACCTGATTTGGATAATGCCAACGTAGGGAAATATTCGTTTAGATTTTCTGTAATCGAGTCGACTTTTCCTTCGACTCGATTTTTTTGTTGGAATTATTCTTTTACGAAAGGAGTAATTATTTTGAACACAACTAAAAAACTAACCGCAAGTGCGCTGATGGTAGCGCTTGCAACGGTACTGATGTGGGTAAGCAAGCTTCTTCCTGCCCCGTGGCTTCAGGGCGGAAGCGTGACGATTGCATCAATGGTACCGATAATTATGACGGGCATCCTGTTCGGCACAAAGTGGGGACTTTGCTCTTCCCTTGCCTACGCCGTAATACAAATGATGTTCGGCTTCTACCCACCTCCAACACAGACGCTTTTGTATTTTGTATTGGTAGTTTTGCTTGACTACATATTTGCATTCGGCGTGCTTGGACTTTCGGGAATGTTTTATTCGCTCTTTAAAAAGAAGTTCTTTGCTGTGCCGCTTGGCGCATTTATTGTGACTTCGCTTCGTTATTTATGTCATATAATATCAGGAATTCTGATATGGGGTGTATATGCCGAGGAAGGTCAGAGTGTACTTGCATACTCTTTGATTTATAATGGTACTTATATGATTCCCGAAATCATAATTTCAACAGTTGTGACAGCGCTTATTTTTAAAAGCAAGATAATAAAAACACAATAACAAAAAAGGGAAATCGTGAAAACGATTTCCCTTTTTGTTTACGGTAAGAATATTTTTACAAGGAAATAAAGAACTGTCGGGCAAAGAAGACAACCCATACCTGTATAGAAGGTGGATGTCATAGCGCCGTATGGCACGAGCTTGGGATCAGTTGCCGCAAGTCCTGATGTTGTACCGCTTGTTGTTCCCATAAGTCCGCCGAACACCATTGCTGCACGGGGTGTGTTAAGACCGATTTTCTTCGCTACCAAAGGAGTAATAAGCATTACTGCGATTGACTTAAACACGCCTACTGCAATTGAAATGGCAATAACGGCATCGCTTGCGCCAACCGCTGCACCTGTAACGGGTCCTACAACAAATGTTGTGGCACCTGCTGCAATTGTAGCAACATCCGCTGCGGTGCGATAACCGAACGCATATGCAACAAACGCACCGATTATAAATGTAAATATGATACCGACGAGAAGTGCGATTACTCCAACAAGACCACACTTTTTGATTTCAGACATTTTAGCGCCGAAAGCAGTTGATACTATAGTGTAATCACGAAGTGTAGAAGCTCCAAGAAAACCGACGCCCGTAAATACAGAAACATCAGCAAGGCCTTTTGAACCACCTGTTAATTTACCGCCTATGTAAGCGAGGACGAGCGCGAGGAAAATTGCGATTGCCGAATAGTGCACTCTACCCTTTGTAATTTTTGAAATGAAGTTTGCAACCAAAACCACGACCGCAACAATCATAAATGACATTACGAAAGCGTTGCCGACAAAAATTTTCTCAATAATATTTGCTATTGTACTCATGCTTCTGCCTCCGTTTCTGCATCAGCTTCACTATTTCCGCCAAATTTATTGAAAACAGGAATAAGAAGAAGCATAACTACTACAACTCCTACGCCGAGTGCAAGTGCAAGCACTCCACCATCAAGGGCGTGCACAACATCAGTTGATGCAGACATTGCTATAATAACGGGGATAAACATTTCTTTCCAAAAAAGAATACCCTTGGTATAATTTTGGGGCAAGATTTTATTCACCGTCTTGGAGTTTGTCGCAATCAAGAGAAGTACTATTGCAAATCCAACCCCGCCGATGTTTGAATTAAGACCGGTTATAAGTCCGAGCAGGTTGCCTATAAGAGAACCTATAAATGCACAGGCGGAGAGCAGTGCTACGCCGTAAATCATAAAAAAACCATCCTTTTCTACTTTATTTTCCAAATTATTATACGGCACAAAAGGTTTATTGTAAATAATTAAATAAAATATACCTGCTATATGTTTTATAGTATAGTAACTATTGACAAATGGTATTTATTCCCGTAAAATTAAAACGAGGTGAAAAAAATGGAACTTTTACAGCTTCAGTATTTTTGCAGCGCTGCTGAAACAGAAAACTTTTCCAAAACAGCAAGAATTTACAGCGTTCCTGCTTCAAATATTTCGCAAAGCATAAAAAGGCTTGAGGATGAGCTTTCCACTACCCTTTTTGACCGCAGTGCAAATAAAATATTTTTAAATGAACAGGGAAAGTTTCTTTATTCCAATGTAAAAAATGCCCTTATGCTTATAAACGATGCAAAAATGAAACTTTGTGACAAGGAAAAAATTTCAGGAGAAATCAAGATACTTGCCGAAACAAGCAGGCGCATTGTAACTATGGCGATAGAGCGTTTCCAGGAAATATATCCCGATGTCGTATTTTTTATCAATCATTCGGCAGAAAACGAAAATGATAATTACGACCTTATCATTACCGACAGAATTCTGGAGCAGAAGAATTTTAAAAAGCACTCTCTCATTGTTGACAAGCTCCTGCTTGCAATGAAAAATGATAATCCGCTTGCTAAAAAGAGTAAAATTTCCGTAAAGGATTTGGAAAACGAAAGATTTATTACGATGAATAACAAGAGCAGTCTTTTCAGGCTGACAAACGAAATTTGCCATACGGAAGGCTTTACCCCAAACATAGTAGTTCAGAGCGGTGACCCCGATTACATAAGAAAATATGTAGAAATGGGACTGGGCGTTTCATTTATCCCGTCAGTTTCATGGAAGGGAATATTTTCCGAAAATGTCGAATGCCGTGAGGTTTTCAACATTAAAAGATACACATTCGCATACCTCAACACACAAAAGTATATTTCAAAAGCAACACTTTCATTTTTAGATACACTTTTTAAAGTCGCAGAAGAATATAATCAATGAAAAAAAGACCTTTCTCGCGAAAGGTCTTTTTTTATTAGCCAAGCACTTTTATAACATATCCCGCGATACATTTTGCAAATTCGACTAGCTTGTCGCATTCGATAAATTCGTTGGGCTGATGCGCCCCGCCGGGGAGCGAGAAGTCACGACCTGCGCCGTAAGCAAATGCACGCGATGAACCATACTTTGAAATAACGGAAAGATCAGAAAGACATGAACCGCAGACAA
The DNA here is from genome assembly GCA_045643845.1 of Clostridia bacterium. GTDB lineage: Bacteria > Bacillota > Clostridia > UMGS1883 > UMGS1883 > UMGS1883. The sequence continues at coordinate 3,973 of JAZRFX010000105.1, forward strand.
TCGGCTCGATTCCGATTGCTTCCTTTGATGCCTCGACAAGAAGTTTTATATCCTCGCTGTCAGGCTCGGTATGTACATAGTGGAAAAACCTTGTTGCAGGCTTGAAACCGTCACCTACGATACCAAGAGGTAAAAGACGAGCGCTGATTGTCTTTTCAAGTTCATTGAATTCAGCATAAATCTCTTCTTTTGTTTTATCGGTATAGAAAACGAAATGCACTTCCCCTTTGCCGAGGTCGGAACCTGAATTTCCTGCCTTTACCCCCATATAGCGAAGTGATGTTTTGGGGATTATAGTTCCTTTATAGAATCTGTTTTCCTCAAGTTCTTCACCACGCTTTTGGGCAAATTTTTCGATTTCTTCAACTACAACAGGGATTGCGAGTGCCGCCTTCTTTGCGCTGTCAACGGTTTCAGCGGTATGAAAAAGATATTTCATTTCTCCCCCACCGCTACCGCAATGCCATATCTGGTCTTTTCTTCCGTCGGCGTTAAGAATTCGTTTGCAGGGATATTTGAGAACTGCTCCCAGTGCTCCATGAGAACCGCCGTATTCTTCGTCGCAGTATGCCGCCATAAGAAGATTTTTTTTTGGAATAAATCCGTTTTCTTTAAGAAGTTTTATAATAAAGAGAATTGTCGCAATGGCATACTTATCGTCGCACGCGCCTCTGCCGAAAATCTTGCCGTCCTTTATAAGTCCTGAAAGAGGCTCACTCTCCCAATTTTCAAGGTCTCCGATTTTCACCGTGTCACTGTGTCCCATAAGCATAAGCTCGTCGGCATCCTCCTCGCCACGCCAACGCGCTACGACATTATAGCGGTTTTCGAGGTTTTTCCCTTCTATATAATCGGGGTGCTCGGTAAAACCTTCTATATCAAGAGGAGAAAAGATGTCACTTTCAAGTCCCATTTCTTCGCATAGGGAATGTATGTAGCGAGCACACTCTTCCTCGTTTCCGCTGTCTATGAAATTCTCGGAATTTATTTTCACAAGACTGCTTAAAAGTTCAAAAAGCTCGTCTTTTCTATTTTCTATAAGACTGCATATTTCTTTTACGTTCATATTATTTCTTCCTTTATCTAAGTTCAAATTCTCCCAATGTTGTTGAAATTACATAATCAGGCTTGAGTTCGCGGAGGCGAACCATATGAGGCTGATCGATATGAATTTCCTGATGCTTCTTGCTTTCCCACGCTTCTATCAAAAGAATTTCGTCGGCATCTTTTTCCGAGAAATAATAGTCATAGCGGAAGCAACCGTCTTCCTCTCTTACGGCGTCAACGATTCCTTCCGCCTTTAATTTTTCAATGTATTCTTCCCTTTTCCCGGGGATGCATTTAAAAACAACATAAATTGTGTACATAAAATCACTCCATTTCTTTATGATTATACCACTTTGCTTTTCAAATTACAACACGCAAAGCAAAAAACTCTGCTGAATTTCAGCAGAGTTTTCATTATGAATTGTAGTATCTATCAAATTCTGCAGGGTGCGGAATAGTTGCAAGTTCACGACATTCTTTTCTCTTCTCCCTGATAAAGTTTTCAAGGAGAGTTTTCGGGAATACTCCACCTTCAGTAAGATAGTCGTGGTCTTTTTCAAGTGCGTCAAGCGCCTCGTCAAGCGATGTGGGAAGATTTTTTAATTTTGCTTTTTCCTCATCGCTTAAGTGGTAAAGATTCATATCATAAGGGCCCCATCCGTTTTCGTGCGGATCTATTTTGTTTTTGATGCCGTCAAGACCTGCCATAAGAATTGCCGCATAGCAAAAATAAGGATTGCAGGTCGCGTCGGGGTTACGAAGCTCAAACCTTCGGAGCTTTGGCTCCTTTGCATACGCAGGAATACGGATTACCGCGCTGCGGTTTGATGTAGCATAGCCTATTGTAACTGGCGCTTCAAACCCGGGAACAAGGCGTTTGAAAGAGTTTGCGCTGGGATTGGTAAGCGCACAAAGCGACGCGATATGCTTTAAAAGACCGCCCATAAAGTAGTGCGCCTCTTTACTAAGACCTGCGTAGCCGTTATCGTCCGCGAAAACAGGCTTTCCGTCTTTCATAAGGAGCATATGAATATGCATACCGCTGCCCGCTTCACCCATTACGGGTTTCGGCATAAAGGTAGCCGACAACCCATACTTTCTCGCTACATTGCGAATGATGTATTTAATCATCATTGTCGCGTCTGCCATTTTTGACATTTCGCCAAGCTCGGGTTCAATTTCATATTGACCTGCCGCACCTACCTCTGGATGATGATAGTTAAGTGGAATCCCCGCCTTTTCAATAAGCATACACATTTCGCTTCTTGCTTCATATGAAATATCAAAAGGCTTTGCAATATGATAATTTTTTTGTTTTGCGACGATATTACCGCTGCCCTCGATACCGCTGTTCCAATACGCCTGGGATGAATCCACGCTCACACCGATAGAATCAGGGGTTATTTTCCAATTAACCTCGTCAAAAAGATAAAATTCAAATTCGGGAAGGATTTTCATCGTATCGGCAACGCCAAGCTCCCGCATGTAGTTTTCAGCCGCAAGAACTATATTTCTTGGATACTGCGCGAGAGGTTTGTTTTCAGGATTATCGATAATCATTGCGTTGCCCGTCATTGAAAGCGTAGGGATTTGGCAGAATGGTTCTATCATGGCAGTATCGGGATCGGGTATGAATACCATATCGCTCTTTTCAACGACTGCATAGCCATAGTTAGAGGCATCGAATCCTATGCCGTTTTTTATGGTTTTTTCCGAGAAATTATTTGCAGGAATAGTAACATGGCGATACTGACCGTTTATATCCACCATTTTAAAATCAATCATTTTTATGTCGTTTTCTTTTATGATATTTAAAATATCCTGATGCGTTTTCACAAAAATCTCTCCTTCTCTTTTTATACAGTTTTGCCCAAAACCATATTTTTAGTCATCGCAGGAATAAATTTGTGATTTTGTAAAATATTGTTGAAAACCCTCGCAAAATGTTATATTATAATCTTATCTACATATTTACAAAGGAGAGTTGTCTATGATTTGTAAAAACTGCAATTCCCAAATCGATGAAGGCGATGTATTTTGTCCTGAATGCGGTTGCAAGTATGAGGAAGAACCTGCAATTCAGGAACCGACACAGTTTGCATCCCGTGATGGTTTTGACGACAGAGTCGCTCTTGAGTCAGGCGAAGAGGTTCCTCTTATCCCCGCGAAAAAGAAAAAGGGTGCAGGTAAATCAGTTTTAATCATCCTCGCTGTTATTTTACTCCTCGCAGGTGCTGTCGCGCTATTCTGGAAGCCGCTGCTTTTCTCGGTTGCTCCTGAAAAGTATATGAGTCTCCTTGTGAAAAATACTATGGATGAAATTTCCGAAGAAACTGCTACAATCAGCAAGAACATTTTCGGATTTGAACTTTCTCCTCAAAAGGAATTTACAGCAGGCGTAAATTACGAATTTCTTGATGCCTACAGCGATATAGCTTTTGATGTTCAGCTTTCCAATTATCCCAATAAAAATAAGGCAGTTGCAAAGGGTAATCTTGAAACAGGTTCTTTTAAAACTCCTTTTGAAGCCTTCTGGGACGATAAGGAAATCGGTCTTTCCATTACGAAAGTTGATAAAGACTTTCTCACAGTTCCTTCAAAGGAATTCGGAAAGGGTTTTGACGACTCCGAGTGTGTTTATGATATCGCTTCCGAAGATATGGACGATGCAGGTTTAGACATTCTTTCAAGCCTTGATTTGTCATATTCAAATATAATGGGAAAATTTAACAAGGACAGCAAGGAATCAAAATCACTTGAAAAGCATCTTTCCAGAAACCTTCAGGAATTCTTCAAGAAAAGCGATATCGGCGAAAGAGAAGCTGTTACCTATAGCTTTGACAAGGGCAGAGTAAAAACAAAGAAAATCGTTATCAGCTTTGATACAGACGATTATTTTGATTTTTTGATTAACTTTGCCGAAGATGTCAAGGACGATAAAAAGTTATGCGAAGCTATCGGTCAGGATGCTTTGAAAGAAATAATAAGCGCTTTGAAAGATAGTAAGAAGGAATCAGACAACAAGGAAATACAGTTTGAAATTATTGAATATAAGGGTAAGATAGTTTCAATTGCGGTTGAAAATGAATACGACGAGTCTGATTATTGGGATAACTACTACAGAAAAGCTAAAACAACAATAAGCGTCGGCGATAAAAACAATATACTTTCATCAATCAGAATCACCGAAGAATCCGAATACGAGTACAGCGATGATGAGGATGAATACGGGGATGCTTACGGATACGAAGGCAACTCACTTACTGAATTCTCATTCACATCCAACTGGATTACTGAGGATGAAAAAATAACAATTTCCATAGAGTTTGATAACGAAAGTGAAGAAACCAACCTTGACGGCGAAGATTCTGATACTTCATACAACGATTCCATTGAGCTTGTTTTAGACTTCAAAAAAGGAAAATGGAATCTTGATA
>JAZRFX010000106.1:0-7446 GCA_045643845.1 Clostridia bacterium
ATATTTGTTTCTTATCTTTTCAAGTGTTTCACTAAAATCATCGGGGAGCGGGGCAGTAAATGATACCGCCTCGTTTGTGCGGGGGTGGATGAAACCGATTTCGCCCGCGTGGAGAAGCTGTCCTGCAAGTGCAAACTCCTCTTTCTTAAGCCCGTAGGTCTTATCGCCAAGAATGGGATGCCCGATTGATTTTACATGGACGCGGATCTGATGCGTGCGCCCTGTTTCAAGCTTGCAACGGATAAGTGTATACTTACCAAACCGTTCCAAAACTGTTATATGTGTTACTGCCTCGCGTCCGTCCTTGTGTGCGATTGCCATTTTTTTGCGGTCTTTCGTATCGCGCGCAATCGGGGCGTTGACAGTTAAATTATCTTCTTTAATATTGCCGTGAACTATCGCAAAATATGTACGCGACAAGCTGCGGTCAGAGAGCTGATCGGTTAAGGACTGATGCGCCTTATCATTTTTTGCAACAGCGAGAAGTCCAGTCGTGTCCTTATCAATTCTGTGCACAATTCCGGGGCGGAGAACTCCGTTAATCCCCGAAAGATTGTCGCCGCAATGATGCATCAGTGCGTTTACGAGGGTGGAATCCTCGTTCCCCGCAGCGGGGTGGACAACCATTCCGCGCGCCTTGTTTATAACGAGGACATCGCTATCCTCATAAACAATATCAAGCGGAATATCCTGCGCCGCGACATCGAGCTTTTTAACCTCGGGAAGAGTGAGCGAAATCTCATCGCCTTCCTTTAATTTGTACGATGCGCGCACGGCCTTGCCATTTACAAGAATGTCGCCGCCGTCAAAAAGCTTTTTTAAAAAGCTTCTCGACAAATTGGGCATATTTTCAGCTAAATAGACATCACAGCGGGCTGATTTATCCGCTGTTAAAGTTACTTTTTCATTCATTTGAATTCTTTCCTTTTAACATATCAAGCAGTGCGTACAGGATATAGAGCCCTGCACCGATGCAGACAAAGCAGTCTGCGATGTTGAATACGGGGAAATCAATAAATTCGACCATTATGAAATCGCGCACGAATCCAAAATACGCGCGGTCGATGAAATTCCCAACGGCACCGCCTGCGATAAGGGCGAGCGCCCATTTTTCAAGGCGCGAAGTGGGGCGCATTTTCACGATATAATATATCGCGCCGATAAGTACAATAATTGTAAGCACGATGAAGAAAATCCGCGCTCCCTGAAGTATTCCGAAAGCCGCACCTTCGTTTTTAACATAGGTGAAGCTTAAAATATTGGGAATGATTTCCTTTACCTGTCCGAAACGGAGGTTTTTCACCGCGAGGATTTTTGTAATCTGGTCAAGTGCAATAATTAAAATTGCTGATAAAATATAAATCATACTTTTAACTCCATATGTTGAGAGTTATGAAAATTCGGTCCTTTTTACTCGTTCCGCCGACAGAAAGTGTGGCTTTGCCTTTTCCGCGGACGGAAATTGTGTCGCCGTCCTTTAAATGGGCATCGTTTTTCGTGGTTTCAATACCATTTACAAAAACGAAGCCTGCGGAAATCAGGTCGCTTGCCTTACTGCGCCCTTTCCCTGCGAAAAGGGAAATAATACTGTCAAGGCGCAAGGAAGAAACCGTCCCCTTGATTTCCCTGAAGCTTTTTTCGGAAAGCTCAATTTGGGATGGCTCTACAAGAGAGGTTTTAACCCCTTCGCGGCCTATTTTTGTGATGTTGCTTGCAACATAAGACGCGATATCATCGTGCAAAAACGCGTATGCTTCATCATCCTTTATGATAATGTCGCCACATTTTTCCCTCTTTATACCGAGCGCGAGAATGCTCCCCAAAAAATCGCGGTGTGAAAGCGATTTTATCCGCGGAGAATAAAATCTTACCACGCTTATGGGGAATTCGGGCGACATATCTTCAGGAATGAAGGCGACCATTTTCCTTTCAGCATCGTCGTGCCCGCCGAAAAGAACGGGCGAAAGAGGGAGAAACTGCTCCCTCTTTGAAAGCTCGGAAAGACTGTTTTCGGACAAAAAGTCGCCGTAAGTTGCACTGTAATGCTTTTCGCACGCGACAGCCAGGTCGAATATATGCGCGAACATAATATTATGCCTGCTGTCAAGACCGTAGGTAAAAGAATCCTTACTTATTCTTCCCATGGAAGGAATACGCCGTTTTCGATTTCGTCGCGTACATCAGCCATAATATCAACATTGTAGGGAGCAACGAGAAGGATACCCTTTGCAACCTTCTGAGTGCTTCCGCCGAGAGCGTATGATGCACCGCTGATGATGTCGATAACTCGTCTTGAAGTGTCCTTGTCGAGCTTTTCGAGGTTGAGTACAACGGGCTTCTTGTTGCGGAGATGGTCTACAATTTCCTTTGTTTCTTCGAAGTGTTCGATTGAGACTACAACAACCTTCATCTGTGTTGTTGCGGCGATTGACACAACCTTGGGCTTCTTTGAAGAAGATGTTGCTCTTACGGGTTCTTCATAGGGTGCTTCCACGGTGGCAGCGGCGAAATCCAATTCGTCGTCGTCCTCGGGACCAAATACGAGATCGCTGAATTTAGAAAAGAATGACATAATATTTCCTCCTAAGTTTTATATGATAAAAAATTATTTTTTAAATATTGCACTTCCCACGCGGATGTGAGTTGCGCCTTCCTCAATGGCGATTTCAAAATCCTTTGACATACCCATCGAGAGAATTTCGGCGCCGTCTTCCTTATGCTTTTCAAAAAGAGTGCGCGCCGTTTTGAAAATGGCTCTTATATCCTCCTCGGGTGCGCCGAGAGGAGCCATTGTCATAAAGCCCTTAAAAGAGATGTTTTTAAAGGAACTTATCTCTTTAATTATAGCAGGGATTTCATCCATCGTCAAACCATATTTACTTTCTTCGCCTGAAATATTGACCTCTAAAAGAATATCCTGGCAAATGCCTTCTTTTTCGGCTTTTTCATTTATAGCCTCGGCAAGATGGATTGAATCAACTGAATGGATAAGTGCCGCCTTCCCGACGACATATTTTACCTTGTTTGTCTGAAGGTGACCGATGAGGTGCCAGGTCGCGCCCTCTACCTTATCAAGCTTATCACGAAGCTCCTGCGGACGATTTTCGCCGAAGATTTTTTCGCCGAGTGCGACCGCTTCGTTTATGATTTCGGCATCAATCGTTTTTGAAACGCATATGAGGGTGATATCCTCTTTTCGCCTGCCTGATTTTTCGGCGGCAGCGGCTATTTTGTTATGAATTTCGGAAAGGTTACTTTTCAAGTTCACTTTGTCTTATCACCTCGGGATTGACTAAAATGTTGTCGTAAAGCTTAAGCGCGGAGTAGGGCGCTTCGGAATCGGTTTTGAAGCTGCTTCGTGAAATAACGAAGTCTTCCTCCTGCAAAATTATATCAACCGCGCGGAAGGAAACGGTTTCGTTCTGATTTATGACATAAACGCCAGTCGTGTCGCCCTTTACGCGGATAGCCGCGGACGGGATATAAAATCCGCTGTATTCTTCATAGCAAATTTCGAAGCTGACTTCTCGTTTTTCGAAAATTCCGCTTGCATCACGCGTGCATTTTATAACGATTGCTGCCGAGTCGTTTTCATCAAAATTTATCGCTGAAACAATTGCCGAAACACTTGTACCCTCATCAATGGAAAGAGTTATGGGCGCGCCGACCTTTAAAAGCTCCGCATCCTTTTTGGGGAGTGCCGCTACAAGATACCAGGAGAATGTGTCAACGACCTTTCCTGCGTAGAGCTTCGGCTTTTTATACTCGTCAAGAGTTTTGGTATAGCCGTAAATGTCGGAGGTGGAGATTTTGAAAATCTCGCTCTCGGGCTTTTTCTGTTCAAGTCCGTCGAGGGTTGTGTAAAAATATCCCGATTCAGCCGAGAAAACATTTTCGCGGATGCTTCCGAGCTGCTCTTCGAGTGATGCTTTTTTTGCCTCAAGCTCGGTTAAAAGCTCCTGCGCCGCGCCGCTGTTTTCAGCGGAGAATTTTTTCTCGAGAAGTGTGTTAAGCTGAAGTGCATTCTGTGCGGCAAGGGGGTAATTTCCATTTTTCGCGCTCACACGGATTTCCTTTGTGATGTCGCGCATTGCGGAGTAAATCCTCGCCTCATCGGATGCGTAGATATCGGCAAAATCGCTTGAGGTTTTAACCTCCTCAATACGCGCGGTAACCTCCTCGAGCTGGCTTACAAGGTCCTCGTTATAATTACCGCTTATGCTGACGCCGACAACGCTTCCGCCCGAAACGCGCACGCCATCTCTTACAGCGGAGTCAAAAACACCGTTTGAGGGCTGCTCGATAATCGTTTCGTTGCGGAGGATAAAGCCCTCTCCGCCGATTGTTTTGCGGATGGTTATTATCTTCGCCGTTTCAGTATCGTAAGGTGCACTGCAATAACTGATAGTGCTGATAAGGGCGATAAGTAGTGTGATAAGTAAAACTGTTTTTAAACGCTTATTCAATTATGCGTGCCTCCTTTATAAGTGATTCTGCATGTTGCAGGAAGTTTTTATAGTCGATGAATTTAACATCGGGATTATTACGAAGCCAGGTAAGCTGCCTTTTTGCATACCTGCGGGTGTTTCTTTTTAAAAGTGCCACCATTTCGTCATAGGTGCAAAGCCCCTTGTAGTACCACACGACCTCGCGGTAGCCGATAGCCATAGCGGCGGTTGACATTTTCGAAAGGTTGGGGAGGATATGAGCTTTAACCTCGTCTAAAAGACCATCCTCAAGCATAATATCAACGCGCTTTTCAATGCGCTCGTAGAGTATGTCACGCGGCATATCAATCGCAAGGTAGACGAAGTTATACGGGCTTTCGTCGGGACGGCTTTTTTCGTCAATTTCGTGTCGGGTTTGTCCCGTTGTGCGCTTCGTTTCAATTGCGCGGATGACTCTCTTAACATCGTTGGGATGGAGTTTTTCGGACGCGACGGGGTCCTCTTTTTTTAAGATTTCAAAAAGTGCCTCGTTGCCATTTTCCTCGGCAAAGCGCATAAGCTCGCCTGAAAGAGCCTCGTCCCTTTTGGGTGCGGAAAAGCTCGTCGCATAAATCGTGTTATCGCGGTAAAGCCCCGTTCCGCCTGCAAGGATGGGGAGCTTTCCGCGCGAAGAAACATCGCGGACTACCTCGTGCGCGAGCGTACAGTAACGCTCCACGCTGAAGTCCTCCCAAGGCTCTGCCACATCGAGAAGGTGGTGGGGGATAGTTCCCATTTCCTCTTTTGTGGGCTTCGCCGTACCGATATCAAGATTTTTATAAATCTGCATACTGTCGCAGGAGATAACCTCGCCATCAAATTTTCGGGCAAGCTCAATAGAAAGCGATGTCTTTCCCGACGCGGTCGCACCTGCAACAACTACAAGCGGTATTTTTTTCATTGTTATCCTAACCTGCCAAACATTTTTTCAATCTGGTATTTGGTGAGTTTTACTGTGATAGGTCTGCCGTGCGGACAAGTGGTAATTCCTTCAAGTGCTATCGCCTCGGCATAGAGTTTTTCAAGTTCGGGGAGGGTAAGCGACTGATTAGCCTTGATGGCGCTTCTGCAAGCGATGGTGTAAACCGCCTTGTCAAGCATTGCGGAAACAGCTCCGCTCTCGCCGCCTGATAAAACCTCTAAAAGTTCTATAAAAAGCGCTTCGCCCATATCGAACGGACAATCCGCGGGGAGCGAGCGGAGAACTACGGCGTTTGTACCGAATTCTTCAAGCTCAAATCCCATTGAAAGAAGAAGTTCGCGCTTTGAAAGTGCGATTTCCTTTTCCGCAGGGGTAAGATTTACGCTGATGGGCATTAAAAGAAGCTGTGTGTCGGTTTTGTAGCCGTCCTTACGCATCTTTTCGTAACGGATGCGCTCGTGTGCGGCGTGCTGATCCATCAGGAAAAATTCGCCGTCGCCCTCGGCAAGAATATATGTGCCGAAAAGCTGACCGATGATTTTTACATCAAGCTGTGGTGCGGGGATTTCCTGCGCCTGCGCCTTCTTTATTGCCTCGGAAAGCTCATCCTCAAACGAGGGCTTTGTTTCCTCAACGGGTGGTGCAGCCTCTTTTTTCGGCGCGGGGATATCCTTTACGCCTTCAATTTCGCGGACGGGAAGCTTTCCCTCAAACGGAGAAACCTCCTCACGAATCTGATTTACATTAAGTGGTTTGGGAGCTACCTTTTCCTCCTTCGGAGGAGTGTAGGGGGTAAATGCGCTCTTCTTGACTTCCTCTTTTTTGACAAAGGAAATCTGCTCGGCGCTTTTTATTGTAACGGGCATTTTGAACGCGCTTTTGTTTGCTTTTTGGGTAACCTCGCGCGCTGATGCGGAGGAGGTGAGCGCATTTCTTACCGCCCAATAGCAAGCCTCGTAAACTGCCTGCTCGGATGAGAATTTGACCTCGGTCTTGCTCGGATGAACATTTACATCGACAAGCGACGGATCAATTTCTATATTGAGAACGCATACGGGGAAGCGGCCTATCATAAGCTCGTTCTTATAAGCCTCGCTGATTGCCGTAAGGAGCGTTTTGTTCACAACAAATCGTCCGTTTATGAAGAAAACCTGCATAAGACGGTTCGGACGCGAAAGGTTGTTTTTGCCTGTGAGTCCGTGAATGCGGATGCCGTTTTTCTCAAAATCAACCTCGGTCATTGAATTTGCGATATCCCTGCCGTAAACGGCGTGGACAGCATTTTTAAGTGTGTTGTCCCCGGGGGAGAATAAAACATCCTTCCCGTCGCGGATAAGACGGATTGAAACATCGGGGTGTGAAAGTGCCTGCTTGCTAACGACATCGGTAATCGCCGCCGCCTCGGTAGAATCTTTTTTTAGGAATTTCATTCGCGCAGGAGTGTTAAAGAAAAGGTCCTTTACAACGAAGGTTGTGCCGTCGGGACAGCCTGCGCTTTCAAACGCCGTTTCCTCGCCACCTTCGATTTTTACATGAGTTCCTTCACTATCAGCCCTTTGCTTTGTGAAAAGCTCAATGCGGCTTACTGCCGCGATGGAGCAAAGCGCTTCTCCGCGGAAACCGAGGGTATTTATGCTTTCAAGGTCGCGGTCGGTTTTAATCTTACTTGTGGCGTGGCGCAGGAAAGCGTTTTTAGCATCGGCACTATCCATACCGCCACCGTTATCGGCAACGCGCATATATGTAGTTCCGCCGTCTTTTATTTCAATTGTAACTGTTGTCGCGCCTGCATCGATGGAGTTTTCAACAAGCTCCTTTATTACGCTTGCAGGGCGTTCAACAACTTCACCTGCCGCAATTTTTTCAGCAGTAAATTTGTCTAATATATTTATCTTTCCCATGGTCACACCTCTTTTCGGAGAATGTGATAAAGCAGCACAGACCACAAAACGCAACTAAAATTCAAAATGCTTTTATAGAAACATTTAACAAAGTGCCTTTGATTGTTCAGGGGTAGAAATTCGCATAGCGAATTTC
>JAZRFX010000107.1:0-6420 GCA_045643845.1 Clostridia bacterium
CGGCTATCGCCGATTCGATATAATTTCGCTTCGCTCAATTGCGATATGATATAAATCTCGTTGCCGTATGGCAACATATCGCGCCGCAAGGCATATCGAGTACGAAGTACATATCGCAAATCTCGATAGAGATTTATATCGCTTATATATCCAAATTAGTTACATACTGTGCATTATCCTCGATAAATTGTCTTCTCGGTTCAACCTCTTCGCCCATAAGAATACTGAATATTTCGTCAGCCTTCTGCGCGTCTTCAAGAGTAACTTTAAGAAGAATTCTGTTCTTGGGATCCATTGTTGTTTCCCAAAGCTCTTCGGGGTCCATTTCACCAAGACCTTTGTATCGGCTGATGTCAACCTTTGCATTTTCGTCGCCGTTTTTCATTTCTTCGCTGATGCGGTCGCGTTCTTCGTCGCTAAATGCAACCTCGCTCTTCTTACCGCGAGAAATCTTGTAAAGCGGAGGCTTTGCAAGGTAAATATGACCTGTTTCAACAAGCTCTCTCATAAATCTGAAGAAGAATGTCAGAAGAAGCGTCTGGATATGAGCACCATCGACATCGGCATCGGCCATGATAATAACTTTGTCGTAGCGGAGCTTTTCAAGATTGAATTCGCTTCCGATACCTGTGCCGAGCGCCTGAATTACGGGCTTAAGCTTATCGTTGCCGTAAACCTTTACCTCCTGCGCTTTTTCAACATTGAGCATCTTACCCCAAAGAGGAAGAATAGCCTGATATTTACTGTCACGACCACTCTTTGCACTACCTCCGGCGCTATCACCCTCGACGATGTAAATTTCAGTCAATGTGGGGTCTTTTACGATACAGTCGGTAAGTTTACCGGGAAGTGAACTTGTGCCGAGAGGCGTTTTTCTTGTAGCTTCGCGCGCCTTTCTTGCAGCAATTCTCGCGCGTGATGCCAAAAGCGCCTTCTCAATGATATTTTTACCAACAAGGGGATTTTCTTCAAGGAAATCAGCAAGCTTTTCGCGGAGAAGATTTTCAACAAGTCCGCGCATTTCGCTGTTGCCGAGCTTTGTCTTTGTCTGTCCCTCGAACTGGGGTTCTTCAAGCTTAACCGAGATAACTGCGATAAGACCTTCACGAACGTCGTCGCCCGTCAATTCCTCATCATCCTTTAAGAATTTTCTTTTTCTTCCATATTCAAGAAGAACCTTTGTAAGAGCTGATTTAAAGCCTGTTTCGTGCGTACCGCCCTCGGTAGTAGAGATATTATTTGCAAATGATTCTATAACTTCATCGTAGCCGTTACTCCACTGAAGCGCAATTTCCGCCATAGAACCGTCTTTTTCACCCGATACATAGATAACATCTTCGTGAACCTCTGAAAGCGTGTCCTTGCGGCTTTTTTTATCGTTTAAGAGGTATGAAACGAAGTTTTTTATACCGCCGTCGTAGTGAAGTACCTCTTCACGCTTTTCTTCGCGGTCATCGCGGAATACGATTTTAATACCGCCGTTTAGGAATGCCTGCTCACGAAGTCTTTTTAAGAGAATATTATAATCATATACAGTTTCTTCGAAAATTTCGCCGTCTGCCCAGAAAGTAATTTCGGTACCTGTTCTGTCGGTTGTGCCGCTTTCCTTTACTTCACCCTGCGGAACGCCGCGGAGATAGCACTGTGTCCATATCTTTTCCCCGTCGTGAACTTCAACAGTCAATTTTGTGGAAAGAGCATTAACAACTGACGCACCAACACCGTGAAGACCGCCTGATACCTTGTATCCGCCGCCGCCGAACTTACCGCCTGCGTGGAGGACTGTAAAGATAACATCGATTGTTGAAATACCCATTTTGGGATGAATTCCGTGGGGAATACCACGGCCGTTATCCTTTACAGTTACGCTGTGGTCAGCGTTTAAAGTAACATCAATCTGTGTACAATAGCCTGCGAGCGCTTCGTCGATACTATTATCCACGATTTCGTACACAAGATGATGAAGACCGCGCGCGGAAGTAGACCCGATATACATACCCGGTCTTTTTCTTACGGCCTCAAGTCCCTCGAGTACCTGTATTTGATTTTCGTCATAGGAATTATTGATTTTCTGTTCCAATTGAGTCATTCCTTTCTGCTCTTTTCTGGAGTGTTTGCGAAGAAATCTGCGTTATATATACTTTTTTTTCTTTATTTTTATCTGTGATTACATAGGTTTTGGGAATTTCGTAACCTAAATATTCAACATTCCCTTTTTTTTCATTTATTTTTAAGAAATCACGCGTTTTTTTACTTATTGAAGTAGTTTCAAGATCGAAAATACCTATTATATTTTTCTTACTTACAACTTTTCCTTCTCCGATATGTATGAACATAATCAGATTACCTGCCCGTTTCTTATATTTATTATGTTTGCGCTGTCGGTTTTGAATGAACTTTCAATATCGGTGCAGGTTATTATAATCTGCTTTCCTTTAATCTGCGATATTAAAAAGTCGCGTCTTTTCTTATCAAGCTCGCTTAAAATGTCGTCAAGGAGCATTACGGGATAATTTCCGCTTTCTTCCTTTATTATTTCCATTTGCGCACTTTTAAGACTTAAAACAGCCGTTCTTATTTGCCCCTGACTTGCATAATTTTTCGCGTTTTTACCATTTATAAAAAATTCAAGCTCGTCACGATGAACTCCAACCATTGAAAAACAGTTTTCCTTCTCTTTTTCTTCATATTCATGGAGTTTTGTTATAAAATTTTCTTTAATTTCATTTAAATCTGCACCCATTTTTACGGAAGGGTTATATTTCATTTCAAGATTTTCATTTCCACCTGAAATTTCTTTTTGTAAATCCCTTGCCATTTTTTCAATTCTTTCAATATAGCTTGAACGCATCAGCATAATTTTGCTTCCGCATTCGGCTATTTTTTCATTCCATACATCAAGAGTTATATAATTTCTTGATTTCAAGAGTGCATTTTTTTGATTTATCAGGTTTCTGTACTTTATAAGTTCCTTTATAAACTGTGGGCGAAGCGGAATTATTGAGCTGTCGCAAAACCTTCTTCTTTCATCGGGGAGTCCTTTTATAATGGAAAGCTCATCGGGAGTGAAAAGAACACATATGAAATTACCTAAAAGCTCACTCGTTTTTTTAAGTTCTATTTCATTTAAGTAAATTTCTTTTCTTTTTCCGCTTAAAAACTTTATTTCACCCTTATAATTTCTTTCTTCATTTTCGAAATCAAGGGTTATTTTGCTTTCTTTTTCGCCTTCCTTTATAATTTCGCGTCCTGATGCACGAAAACTCCTTCCGTACGAGAAATAATAAACTGCTTCAAGTATATTTGTTTTTCCCATTCCGTTGTCGCCGTAGATAATATTTACCTCGTCGCCGAATGAAACCGTTTCTTTTTCGTAGTTTCTGAAATTATAAAGTTCTAAATTAGAAGCCTTCATACTATTTCAAATTCCTCGCCTGAAATTTCGAATTTGTCGCCTTTGTAAAGTTTTTTTCCGCGACGAAGCTCAACCTCTCCGTTAACCTTTACTTCGCCGTCTAATATCATTTCCTTTGCGTGAACGCCGTTTTCGGCAATTCCTGCAAATTTCAATGCACTGTCAAGTTTTATATATTCAGTAGTAATTTCTATTTTCATATTTTTTACCTTCTTTTCAGGTGAATGCTTTTACGAAGTAAAACTTTCGATTCGAAAGGATGTCTTTGACATCCTCCTTATATACGGACGGGAAGTACCATGAAGAGGCACTTGTCGTCGTCTGTAGAGTTGATTATAAGGGGATTGAAGGGAGAATTCATTTTAAGTTCAATTTCATTTCCCTCACATCTTGAAATTGCATCGTGAAGATATCTGTAGTTAAAACCAATTTCAAGAGCTTCGCCGTAATAATCACATTCAACGCTGTCATTTACCTTACCGAGAACTGTTTCACAGCTGATTGAAATCTTTCCGTCTTCAAATCTGAAGCGTACGCAGTTTTTGCTTACTTCATCAATGATAGGCTCAACTCTTTCAATAGCTTTATTGAATGCTTTTGAATCTGTTTTTACTATATATTTTGATTCTGAAGGAATTGTATTTTTATATGAGAAGAATTCGCCTTCAATAAGTCTTGAAGTAATTGTAATTCCTTCTCCTTCGATAAGCGCGTAATTTTCACTGAATGAAATTTCAATATCTTCATCTTTATTACCGCTTATGATTTTAGAAATTTCGCTCTGTGTTTTACCCGGCATAATGAATTTTGCATCGGCGTGCTCGCCTTCAAGCTCATTTTTAGTTAAAGCAAGGCGATATCCGTCAACTGCAACAACTGTTAAGATGTTATTTTCAATTTCATAAAGAGAACCTGTCAGGATTTTTCTTGCATTATCAAGAGAAACTGCAAAAAGTGTTTTTCCTATAATTTCACGAAGCTTTTCACTTGTAAGAGTAAGTGAGCTTTTCTTTGCAATCATAGGAGGCTGCGGGAATTCGTCTGAATTAAGTCCCACAATTTTATAATCGGAGTTCTGACAAATAATAGAAACATTGAATTTGTCATTAACTGTAACTTCGCAAACATCCTCGGGAAGCTTTCTTACAATATCGCTGAGCATTTTTGAATTTACAACGATGCTTCCTTCCTCGCTAACATTGGCGCTGATAGAAGTCTTGATTGAAATTTCAAGATTATTTGCAAGAAGGGTAAGTGTACCGCCTTTTGCAGTTAAAAGTATTCCTTCAAGATGAGGAATAGGTGACTTTACGGCAACAGCCTTTGAAACGATTCCGATAGCCTCGGAAAATAATTTTGTATCGCAGAAAAATTTCATAAATAACATCCTTTCAAAAACGAAAACATAATAATAATATATATATTTAAAGAAGTTATAGTAGTAAGGTTAAAACTGTTGAAAACTCTCAAACCCCTTGATTTAAAAGGGTTTACAAAAATAATAACTTTTTGATAAAAAATGAAAACTTTTGTCTAACTTTCAAAGAAAATTGTTAATTAACAAAAAACTGTTAATTACTCTCTCCTTTTATGTCATTGATAAGACCTTCTACATTGAATTTAAGTGATTCGTCTTTTTCCATATCCTTTGTAATTTTCTTTACCGAATAAAGAACTGTAGCGTGGTCTTTTCCCAATATAGAGCCAATTTTAGGGAATGAGAAGTCTGTAACATCCTTCAATATGTACATAACAACCTGTCTTGCAAGAGCAATATTTTTTGTTCTCTTGTCAGAGTAGATATCCTCTTTCTTTACACCATAGAAGGAAGCACATTTTTCAATGATATATTCAGGTGTAATCTTGCTTTGAGCGCTTTCGCCGTAGTCCTTTAACGCATCCATTACAACATCGGGAGTAAGCTCACGATTTATAAGAGAACGATACGCTACAACCCTGTTGAAAACCCCTTCAAGCTCACGGATGTTGGATTTTACTCTTTCAGCGATAAGTCTTATAATTTCATCGCTTATGATAACGCCTTCATCCTGCGCTTTTTTACGGAGAATTGCCATTCTTGTTTCATAGTCGGGTGACTGAATATCACATATAAGTCCCCAACCAAAACGGCTACGAAGTCTTTCTTCCAAAGTTTTCATTTCACTCGGCGGACGGTCACTTGTAAGAACAATCTGCTTATTAGCTTCATGAAGTGCATTGAATGTATGGAAAAATTCCTCCTGTGTAGTGGTCTTTCCTGCAATGAACTGAATATCGTCGATTAAAAGAACATCTACATTTCTATATTTATCGCGGAATTCCTGATTTGTATTATCACGGATTGAGTTTATAAGCTCGGTTGTAAACTGCTCTGCAGTAAGGAAAGCAATCTTTGCGAAAGGATTTTCCTTCTTAATATAATTTCCGATAGCGTGCATAAGATGCGTTTTACCAAGTCCTACACCGCCGTGAAGGAAAAGGGGGTTATAAGCATATGCAGGAGCCTGTGCAACCGCCATAGAACCGCTGTGAGCAAATTTATTTGAGTTACCTACAACGAAATTTTCAAATGTGTACTTTTCATAAACCGATGAATAAGCAGGCTTTCGGGGAGCTTCCTCCTCACCTACTAAAAATTCAACCTCGTAGCATCTTCCCGTTACATCGATAAGTATGTTTTTGATAAGATCGTAATAACGAACCTCAACCATATTTTTGATGATTTCAGTTTTTACGGAGAAGTAAAAGGTTTTTCCATCATCCTTGATAGGCTTTAATTCCTTAATCCAGGTATTGTATCCGACGGGAGAAACTTCTTCCTCAAGCTGGATAAGACAATGTGTCCATATTTTAATGAGTTCAGACATATAAAACATCCTTCGTTTAAAAATTTGTTAACAGACGCTGTCAATTAAAACTGTTGAAAAGTGGAGTAAGATTGATTATAATGCGACAAAAAAACTGTGTAAAAAACAATTCTAAAAGAAAAGCCTGTTGAGAATCTA
>JAZRFX010000108.1:0-7586 GCA_045643845.1 Clostridia bacterium
GCGACTGATTAGTCGCACCCCTTTTAAAGGATTATTACTTCTTGTAGTAATTTGTAGAACGAGTTACTGTTGCAGGAGGAGCAAAGTCAATCTTCTGATCTGCAATACCGAGGATTTCTTCAGGACGGATCCAGGGCTTGTTCTGGATAGCACTTGTTTCCTCGTGTGTGAGGTAACCCTTGTAGGTTGTCATACTTCTTCTGTAGAAACCATCCTTGATACAGCAGCCTTCAACGCCATCGTTGAGAATGCTCATAATCATGGGAAGCATTTCTGAAGCGTAAGCAACTGATGTTGTGTTTGCAACAGCACCAGGAATGTTGGATACGCAGTAGTGAACTACGCCGTTAACAACATAACGGGGATTGTCGTGATGTGTTTCGTGGCTTGATTCGATAGCACCGGGATCGTCGTTTGAAATATCAACGAGAACGCTGCCAGGTTCCATAAGCTTAAGCATTTCCTTGTCGATGAGGAAGTCTTTTCTTTCTTTGGGCCACTTAACGCAGTTGATAACCATATCTGTCTGAGGAAGAACAGATGCAATTGTTTCCTTGTTACAGAACATTGTGTTGATTGAGCTCTTGTACTCAGAAAGCACATTACGAAGAATACCAACATTGATATCCATTACTGTACAGTTAGCACCAAGTGCGTGAAGAACTTCAAGAGCACCGCGACCAACAACACCGCAACCAAGAATAAGAACATTCATTCTGGGAGCACCTGCAAAACCACCAACGAACTTACCCTTACCGCCGTTGATTGTAAGCATTGATTCAAGTCCGAAAAGAGCGCCCTGCTTACCAGCAGCTTCACAGTTGGGAGAACCGAATCTGTGAGCGTCTTCAGCTGTGAAAGAGATACACTTGCTCTTAAGAAGCGCGTCTACTTCTTCGGGGTGACCTGCAGGATGGATACATCCGAGGATGATCTGATTTTCTCTCATAAGAGGATATTCAACGGGTGTGAATTCCTTAACCTTTGCAACCATATCGCAGTTAGCCCAGATTTCTTCCTTTGTAGCTGCAATTTTAGCGCCTGCTTCGATGTACTTTTCGTCGGGGAAACCTGCTGCCTTACCGCAGTCGTGTTCAGCCCAAACTTCGTGACCTGCAGCAACGATGCTCATTACTTCTGCAGGAGTAGAGATAACACGAAATTCGCCTTCTTTAATGTCCTTTAAAATACCGTATTTCATAATACGACCTCCTAAAAAAAATTTAAGAATTTATATAAATTAATTATTTAACTCTTTAAATCCTTCGCCCTGAACTTCCATAACATCGGAAATGATGGTAAAGGAATCTTTATCAATTAATTTTACTGTCTGTAAAAGTTTGGGAAGCTCTTTATTTCTTACAACGCACATAAGCATTGTGTTGTCTTCCCCTGTATAACACCCTTTGCTGTATATACCTGTTACGCCACGAACCATGTCACTCATAATTTCATTTGCAATTTCGTCGTGTTTTTTAGAGATTATAAATACCGATTTAGCGTGATCTCCGCTTACAATAACCCAATCAGTAACTTTACTGCTGATATAAAGCGAAAGAACTGAATAGAACATAATTGTATAGTCGCGGAAAACTATACCTGATGCGATAATTACCGCCGAATCAATCAGAAGGATGAATGTTGCAACCGAGATATGCGGAAACAACTTGTGGAAAATAAGTGCCGCGAAATCGCTACCACCTGTTGAGCCGTCTTTATAGACTACAAGTCCTACGCCAAGTGCCACCAGGATACCGCCGAAAATTGAGCAGATAAGAATGTCTGCCTTGTATTCCCCGAAAATCGGTGTGATTGCAAGAGCTGCTGAAAGGAAAAGTATTCCCGCAACAGTCTTCATAACGGCGCCGCTACGCAAGGTCTTATAGCCAAATATAAAAAGAACTGCATTGATTACTAATGTTGTAACTGAAAGCGGTACTTTTGCAACATAGTACAAAACTGTACCTACACCTGCTACGCCACCTGTTGAGATTTTGATGGGATTAAGAAAATATGTAATTGCAAAAGCCAGGATGAACGAACCTACCAATATGTACAAATACTCAATAAGCGTCTTTTTGATATCAATCTTTTTTGGTGTTGAATTATTACTCATCTTGAGAATCTCCTCAATAGTTTATTGACATTCTTTTAACTATGCGATACAATTATAGCGTAGTTATTTGGCAATTTCGCGTCATTTTCTATTTATTTTGTGCCATTTTTTGTTGTGAGGTGATTCTTTTGAAAGCCGAATTTGGCATTAGCAGAGAACGAAATAACAAGCTCTTTTACAAAGAGTATATAAATAGCAAGGGTGTTTTCCACTTTCATTCACAGATAGAACTGTGCTTTGTTTATGAAGGCGAAATGGAAATTTACATCAACAATCAGAGAAAGACATTGAAATCGGGAGAAATGTCTGTCGCTCTCAGCTACGATGCGCACTCCTATAAAACACCTGAATACTCAAAGTCGAGTATCCTCATTATTCCTCCCTATATGTGCAAAGAGTTCATAAAGGCGATTGAGCATAAGCGCGTTACAAACCCGTTTATCACAGAAAAAAAGGTTGTTGAGAAAATCACTTCAATTGTAAAGGAAATAGACTTTACTTCAAAAAACGAAATCAAGCTTATTGGCTATATTTATACAATTCTTGGCCTTATAATGGAAAACATAGGGTTCGAAACGACTCACGATTCACACGAGCCTGATCTTTCTTCCAAGCTTCTTTTTTACATCAACGAAAACTTTACCAGGGATATATCCCTCTCCACCCTCGCTACCGAGTTTGGATTCAGTCAAAGCTATCTTTCAAGATATTTTAAATCTTATTTCAATATTTCGCTGAATCAATACATAACTGTCATTCGTTTAAAAAACGCACTTATGCTGATGCACGAAAAGAAAAACACATTAACCTACTGCGCTTTTGAAAGCGGTTTTGGTTCAATGAGAACCTTTTATAGAGTTTTCGCCGAAGAATTCGGTTGTTCTCCAAAAGAATATATGAAAAAAATGTAATGTCGGATGGGCTTTTAAAAGCCCATCCGTTCTTATTACTTCCAGTATTTTTTGTCGTTAACTGTGTCAACGAAATCACGAACGGAGAGATTTTCATCGCCCGTAATAAGCTTAAGAACCTTATCCTGTCCCTCTTTAGTGATAAGAGGAGCTGTTATTCTATAGAACTTTTCGCTGAGCCAGTCAAGACCAATGTTTTCGTATGCTTCGCCGCTAGGTTCAAATTCTCTTGAAACATAGAGCTTGCCATTCTTATCAGTAATTTCTGCACGGCATATTCTCTTTGCGGGGAACTGTGCATCAAGCTTTTCGTCAGTTTCAAAAGAGAGCTTGCTCATCATTTCAAGCACCTTGGGATCCGAAAGGTTTTCCTTCCATACATGCTCGATTCCAAAAGTACCATAAACGATTGCAGTTGCTACGGGATAAGCAATATTGTACTGCGCCTCGTCGGGAGTCTGCGGATGAATCTTTGAAAGACGAGTTGCACGGTTGAATGTCTTCATAACAACCTTTTCAACATCTTCAGCCTTGATGCCATTTTCCTTCATTGTAGAAACGCAGGCATCAATTGCAGGATGTCCCCATCTGCAGCAGGGATAAGGCTTAAAGTAGAGGTTCATAACCTCATAATTTTCGCCAAGGTCATCAAGATAATGCTTATAGTCTTCTCCTTCAAGAAGATTTTTGTTACCTTCAAAGCCTGAAAGAGCCTCCATAATCGCAAGAGTACCAATCATAACGCCAAAAGGGACACCGTCTTTATTCATTGAAGGATATTCAACACTTCTGATACCCGGAACAAGCGGAGCGTTGAAGTCTGCAATAGAAAGGACATTGTTAAGCTCTTCCTTTGTGAAACCGAGAATTCTTGCAACACCTGCCGCAACGCCTACTGCACCAAAAGTACCGCTTGAATGTGCGTAGTCATAGTATTCCATCATAGCAGCGCCGCTTCTGATTGAAGTTTCATAAGCAACGAGCATTGCCATAAGGAATTCTTTAACTGAAATGTTGTTTTCATAAGCGGATGCCAAAATCGCACCTACAAATGAAGTGCCGGGATGTGTACGGGTAAGGTTATGCCCGTCATCGATATCGTAGGCGTTTGAAGAATGTCCCATAGCCGCTGAAGCGCCCATGAAATTGAATTTCTTCTCACTGCCTATTACAGGGATATCGCCCTCACCATAAAGACGCTCTGCAAGGCGGAGGCCTGTTTCAAACTGACTGCTGCGGCTACCTGAAATAAGTGCGCCCATAAGGTCGATAAAACAGCCCTTCATTCTTACTTTAACTTCTTCGGGGAGATCTTCCCACTTTATTCCGAGAATAAAGTTTTCAAGTTTATAGTCTGTAATATATTTCATACTAACACCTTTATTTAATTTTGGGAAGGCTTGCTGCTGCTACTGACTGACCAACTCTTCTCGCCTTTTCATCGGGAATGTGGAGCTGAATCTTCTTTGCAAGTTCGGGATATTCAGTTTCAAGAACTTCGTTAGCCTTTTCAAGAAGGATTGTGCCACCCTTACCGCTTGTAACTCGTCCCATGATAAGAACATGCTTTATATCATAGAACACGCTGTAATAAGCGATTGCGTAGCCGAAATATGTACCGATTGTTTCATAAATATCTGCTGCACGGGGATCATCATTTTCCATAAGACCCTGTACAACCTTAAGCTTTTCTGCGGGAGAAAGATTTTCGTCAAGTTCAATTCCCGCACGGGGAGCAAGCTTGATTACGCCGTCCTGAGAGAAGTACTTAACACCACAACCGTAGTCGCCACTCCACTCGTCAACCATTGCGCCCTTGTTGAAGTCAACGGGAGCGAATGCGAGTTCGTTAAGCCAGCCTGTGATGTTACCATCTTTATCAACATAACCAACAGCTTCACTTGTACCCATAGCAACATCTAAAATGTTGTTGTCTTCAAGGCTCATAGCACCTGCAAGAGCTGTTACATCACCATCGTTTGCAACTTCAACGGGAACATCACCAATTTCTTTTGCAACATTGATGTACATATTCTTAACATGTTTCTCGAAATCCTCGTCAGATACTTTAAGGAAAAGAGAAGCAATCATAATCTTGTTATCTACATAAACACCTGCTGAAGATACACCGATAGCATCAACTCTGGGCATATGTGAAGCCGCTGTCTTCATAGCGTTTAAAATACCCTCGTAATGATACATGGGATCGCTATTTGTTTTGGGGAACCATACAACTTCTTCGGAATAAACTGTTTCGCCGTCGATAACTGCGGAAACCTTACGGTCGCTGCCGCCTGCGTCGAAACCGATTCTGCAACCGTCAAGATGACGACCTACGGGAGAAGAAGCATCGTTTTCAGCGGGAGCATCTTTAACATCTTCAACATAAGCTACTTCGAAATCCTTTTCGTAGATACGAGCCATTGTTATTCTGTCAAAATCTCTTGCACCGCCTACACTGTAATCAGCAGCGATACGGTCATACAAATCCTTTGAGCCTGCGATAGTTACCTTGTAACCACCCTTTACCCAAAGAAGTGTCTTTATAATTCTTTCAACGATTGCATAGTTTTCTTCATCGTGACCTGTGTTTTCCTTGTAAACATCAAGGTTAAAAACAGATACAAGTCCGCCGTTTCTTTCAACAGCGATAACAACAGGCTGTGACTGTGCATTTTTTACAGCCGCCTTGAAATCGTCAAGTGCCTTAATCATAGGCATAAATTCAGGTTCGAGTTTTGCAATTTTCATAATTATTCTCCTTTATATTTTATTTCTCCACCGAGGATAGTTTTTTCAATGTTAAATTCATCATCAGTTATAATGATATCCGCACGCTTACCAACTTCAATCGAGCCGATTTCATCATCAAGGCCGAGCGCCTTTGCAACATTAAGAGATGCGCAGTTTACAGCCTCATTAAGCGTAAGATTGGAATATGTAAAGAAATTATAAACAGCCTTGTTAAGGGTAAGAACGCTTCCCGCAATTGTGCCGTCGGGAAGGAGGCACTTGATTCCTGTTTTATTAAGAGCCTGTCCACCAAGAGCGTATTCTCCGTCAGGCATACCGCCCGCTCTCATACAGTCTGTAATGAGGCAAAGCTTGTCCTTTTTCGTTTTTGCAATAAGCGGATAAAGTCCCTTATCAATATGGAATGTATCTGCAATGAATTCAGTTGTTATATCATCTCTTGTAAGAGCTGCGCCAACAACACCGGGAGCACGATGTGTAAGAGATGTCATAGCATTAAAAAGATGTGTTACATGGCCGACACCTTTATCAAATGCCTCGAGAGTTTCTTCGAAGGTCGCGTCTGTATGACCGATGGAAACAAGAATATCAGTATTCTTTTTAATATCTTCAATACATTCCGCCGCGCCATCAACCTCAGGAGCAATTGTAAAGAGCTTTATGATATCTGCGTGCTTTTTGATAAACTCCGCATCAGGCTTTTTGATATGTTCGCCAGGCTGTGCACCTTTCTTTGATGCATTTATAAAAGGTCCTTCAGCATTTACGCCTAATATTCTTGCACCGTAATATGAAGTGCATTCTTTTAATTCACGGATGGAATCAAACGCCTTTTCAAGTTCCTCGATAGAAACTGTCATTGTAGTGGGGCACCAGGCAGTAACGCCGTTTTTGATAATTCCTTCCGCCATAGTCTGCACACCCTCGCAGGTTCCGTCGGACGCGTCTGCGCCGAGATACCCGTGAATATGCATATCGATAAGACCGGGCGCAATATATTTTCCGCCGGCATCAATTATTTCATACTTACTTTTATCAATGGTTTTTTCATCGACTATTTCAACGATTTTTTCGTCAAAAATAACTGCTTTATTTTCTTCGATGAGGTCCTTTAAAACAAGTTTACCATTTACGATACATTTCATAGCTATACTCCTCTCATTTTATACCATTTAAATATTATCACATAATTTTACCAAGTTCAACTTTTTTAAGGAAAATTTTCTCTTTTTTTTTAATTATTTTCCACATAAAAAAGAAGTCGGCTCAAGAGTTTGAACCGACTTCTTTTAGTTAATTAAAAATTGATTATTCAGCGTCTTCTCTTTTCTTGTTGATCATATCGTTAACCTTGCCGATTGCGACGGGAATATAATCGATAATTTTATCAACAGGTGT
Source organism: Clostridia bacterium (assembly GCA_045643845.1). Taxonomy (GTDB): domain Bacteria; phylum Bacillota; class Clostridia; order UMGS1883; family UMGS1883; genus UMGS1883. Next base: position 7,180 of record JAZRFX010000108.1, read on the forward strand.
GCTTCCTGATGTTACGGGAACCATCTTGATCTGGTCGGGTGTTACAACCAAAAATCCTACGGGAGAAATTGAAACGCCTGCACCGCTTCCGCCACCGAAAGACTTGTCCCCTGCTTTGGAAGGAATATCGCTTCCGCCTGCTGCAAAACCAAATCCAACTCTGGAAATAGGGATAATCATTGTTCCGTTAGATGTTTCAACGGGCTCGCCGATAACTGTATCAACATCAATCATACCCTTGATGTTTTCCATTACCGTGCTCATTAAATTGTTGATAGGATGTTCGCTCATAATTTACTCCTCCTCGCCCTTTCGGGGTTTTATTTTCATCAAAATTGTTATCGCAATAATTATAATATAAGCAATACTGCCTTTTATTATACATTTTCCTTCAAAGGAAAAAAGTG
>JAZRFX010000109.1:0-2695 GCA_045643845.1 Clostridia bacterium
TATTCCACAAAATCGTCGAAGGAATCGACAGCGAAAACACCCACGTTATCCACGACGTGCATTGGATTGCACGCGCAGGTCTCGATGTTCCCAAATTCATCCGCGACCACAAGGATATGATTGCGTGCGTTCACTACAAGGATTTCAAGGTTGTAAACCGCGAGCCCCTTTTTGAAAAGGTTGGTTATGGTAATATGGATTGGGACAGCATCATTGAAGCTTGCGAAGAATCAAGCGCACTTTTCGCACTCGTTGAACAGGACAAGTGCTACGACGAAGATCCGTTTGAATGTCTTAAGAAGAGCTATGACTATCTCGTGACAAAGGGGTATAACTAAAATGAATGCTTGTATAGTCGGATTCGGTTGTATCGGACCCGTTCACGCAATTTCAATAAAGCATACAGATTGTGCAACCATTTACGCAATCTGTGACATAAATAAGGAGCGCGCCGATAAGGGTGCAGCGGAATATGGTGCAAAGGCATACTACGATTATGACGAGTGCCTTAAGGATGAAAATATCGACACCATTCATATCTGCACACCGCATTATCTCCATTTTGAAATGGTGAAAAAGGCGCTCGAAGCGGGCAAGCAGGTTATATGCGAGAAGCCTGTAACAATGAAAAAGGATGAGTTTAAGATCCTGATGGAAAACTATGATACTACAAAGGTTTTCCCGATAATTCAAAACAGAACGAATCCTTGTATCAGAAAAATGCTTGAGCTTATCGCCACAAACGATTATGGTAAGTTGAAGGGCGCGAAAGGTATGGTTACCTGGCACCGCGACGAAACTTACTACAACAGCGAGGAGTGGCGCGGTAAAAAGGCGACAGAGGGTGGCGGCGCACTTATCAATCAGTCGGTGCACACTCTTGACCTTATGACGCTTTTCTGTGGCAAGGCAAAATGTGTTGAAGCGACAATGAAGAATTACTCCCTCAAAAATGTGATTGAGGTTGAGGACACCGTTGACGCATACATTCAGTACGAAAACGGCGCGACAGGTATCTTCTACGCGACAAACGCGTATGCAGGACATACCGATCCTTTGGTTGAGGTTGTGTTTGAAAACGCGCGCCTTACCTACAATGAGCGCAAACTTTTCGTGAACGGTGAACTTGTGTGCGAAGACGGCAGCGGCTTCATCGGTAAATCGTATTGGGGCAAAGGTCACGCCAACACAATCGGCGATTTTTACACAGGTAAAAGCAAACTGACACTTGCCGATATTAAAAACACAATGGATACAATGTTCGCTATCTATGATAGTGTGAAAATCAACGAACCTGTAAATTTATGAATTGATGGGGGACGGGGTAGCGAAGCGGCGGCGAGGGAGTGAATGCCAGTCCGGTGAACTGGCAGAGCCGAGCCGTGACCGAACCGCAGTGAGACGATTTTGTTAGCCTATGGCGTAACAAAAATGAGCTGCACAGTTTGGGAACGGGGCAATTTTTGTCGCATTCCCCAATTACAAAAACTCCCCCATCCCCGTAGGAGAAAATTATGCTTAAAGAACTTATTAAGGAGAGAAATCTCCCCGAATTTAAGTCGAAAGAAGAAATGCTTGAGATAATGAAGCGCGAGGTTTTCGGATATCTTCCTCCTGCAGCGGAGAAGCTTGAATTCGTTGAAACCGATGCTTTCATTCCCAACTATTGCGCGGGAAAGGCTATCTCAAAAAAGGTTGATGTGAAAGTAACCGTAAAGGGACAGGAATTTTCGTTCCCATTCTATATGTCAATCCCCAAGAAAGAGGGAAAGCACCCCTTTTTTGTGCTTGTTGGCTATGGCGACGAATTGACTGCGCGTTATGTGCCTTTTGAAGAAATTATCGACAATGGCTTTGCCGTAATCAATTTCAAATACGGTGAGGTAACACGCGATAACGACGATTTTACAAACGGCCTTGCAGGTATCCTTTACCCTGATGGAAAGCGCGGTCCTTCCGATGCAGGTAAAATTGCAATCTGGGCATGGGCGGCACAGCGCGTGATGGACTACCTTGAAAAGCAGGACTATCTTGATATGAATTACTCTGCAGTTTGCGGTCATTCAAGACTTGGCAAAACTGCGCTTTATACAGCGGCAACTGACGAACGATTCAAGTTTGCTTATTCAAACGATTCAGGTTGCAGCGGTGCGGCACTTTCAAGGGGTAAGGTTGGCGAACAGGTTGAACGAATCTGCAACGTTTACGGCTACTGGTTCTGCGAAAACTATATCGCACACTCCAAAAACGTTGAAACGATGCCTTTTGACCAGCACTATCTCACCGCATCAATCGCACCCCGTTATGTCTACGTTGCAAGCGCAAACGAAGACCAGTGGGCAGACCCCGTGTCTGAATTCTTAAACTGCGTTACAATCAGCGAAGTTTATGAAGGATATGGAATGAAAGGTTTCATCTGCGAAGACAGACTTCCCGAAATCGGCGATATGTATCACGAAGGCAGTGTCGGCTATCATCTTCGCGCAGGTACTCACTACCACAGCCGTGAAGACTGGCAGAAAGCAATGAAATTCATCAAAAGCAAAATGAACTGAAAAGCCTAGTAATAACCGTGGAGAAAAGAAGTATCAATATGGATATAATACAGAATTTTTATGACAATTTAGCTTCCCAATATGACAAGCTGTTTTCAAACTGGCAAGACACAATCAAGGAACAAGCCAATGTTCTGGAC
>JAZRFX010000110.1:0-2064 GCA_045643845.1 Clostridia bacterium
GAACCTCGGGAACAGCAGGCTCGTCCTTCTTATCATCTTCCTTGTCATCATTGTCAGAACTCGGGCCACTGCTGGGACCGCACGGACCGCTGGGACCACTCGGACTACCGCCATCGTCATCTCCGCCTTCTTCTTCGCGGAAATAAATCGTCTTAATCGTTGACACAAGGGGCTTGAACTCGTCAGCAACCTTACCTGAACCGATAGCAAGAGCTACCGCATCAGGATAAAGTTCATACAGTGCGTTCTGCAGGGAAATGTATGCCTGTCTTGAGGATACATCAGTTATTGACTGAAGTGCATACTTTTCAAAGTTTGCCTCAGTAATAGGTGTAACAGAATCAATTTCAGTAAGATACTTGTATGAATCCTTTACAAATTTCTTAAGTGTAGACTCGGAAATACCCTTGCCCGTAACATCTGAAACGAAGTTTCCGTGCTTTTCCTTTAATTCTTCATATGCCTCATCAATATCGAGAGCAAGTGCGGATATTGATGAAAAAATCATCATAAATGCAAGAAAAATTGATAATACTTTTTTCATTTTTAAAAACCGTCCTTTCTTTTAGTGATTATAACATAAAAAAAATATATAATCAATAGAAATATAGGTTGAAATATGATTAGTTTTAATATATAATGATAGACAGGAAAAATTGATTTTTTAGAGAGGTTTGATTTTATGAAAATTAATGTGAAATTACCTTATGAAGGGGCCGCTCAGTACTATAAAGTATGGGCAACAACAGAGAAGGATGTTGACTTTTACGGCGATATAGCTGCAGCTACAAAGTGTACTACATCCTATGCTGCATTTGAACTTGTAAATTATTTGAAAAAGCTCGGCTTTGAAGCTGAAGTTGGCTTAAACGAATACGATTTTGAAATTTCGCTTCTTTGCGACGAAAATGAAAGTGAAGAATTTGAAATATACGCTATCGAAAATGGTATCGAGGTAAAGGGCTACGGTAGAGCAGGCGTTCTTTACGGCGCATACGAAATCCTCGAGGCACAGGGTATCAGGTGGTACACCATTGATACCGAGTATGTTCCTACAGGAAAAACAGAAATCACACTTCCCGAACTCAAGAAGTATGTTTATGCTTTCCCCGTAGGAAGAGGTTTTGCTTTTGAAGGTCCTCTTAAGGAATCTCCCGAACTTTTCATCTGGATGGCAAGAAACAGATTTACTAAATCAGGTGTAAGACCTCATACAATCAAACTTCAGAGAAAACTTGCTTTAAGACCTAAGGCAGGCGGACATATTTTCGAGGCAATTCTTGATCCTCATAATTTTACCGAGGATGGAAGAACATTCCTTGAAGCATATCCCCACTGGTACGGAAAGAGAGATTGTGAAATTACATACGATAATGCGCAGTCCGTACAGTTCTGCGTAAACGAACCCGATCTTCTCGATTTCCTTGCGGACAAGTTCCTTGAAAAAGTAAAGACAGAATGGAAGGATGCCGACATTATCGACGTTTGGAACTTCGATACATGGGGCGGTAGCTGTAACTGTGAAAAGTGTAAAGCTACAGGTAACTCTATGGATAGAGCTCTTAAACTCATTGCGCATCTCAGAAAAAGAGTTAACGAAGCGTATGATAGAGGCGAACTCATTAAAAAGTACAATGTTATCACAGACCTGTACGAAGGCGGCGACACAATTGATCCCGCTCTTAATCCCATTCCCGAAGGTATTGCAGAAGACGGATTCTTCGCATCTTTTGCTCCTATCTTAAGATGTTACAAACACGGAATCAATGATCCGTCATGTGAAATAAACAGCTTCTATCGTGAAAGAATGGAAAAAGTAAAGGGATTCCCGCTTTCAATCAACGAATACTACAACGTATCAAAGTTTGAAGATCTTCCTTACGTATTCACAAATTCAATCATCAACGACGTAAGATATTACCACGAACTCGGTGCAAAGGGCTTTACATATATGCACCTTCCCATGGTTGAATGGGGCGTAAAGACACTTACACAGCATCTTCTTGCAAATCTTCTCCGCGATCCCTACTGCGATATTCAGAAGAAGATTGACGAGTATTTTGA
>JAZRFX010000111.1:0-27547 GCA_045643845.1 Clostridia bacterium
GTCAGCAACTCCTTGGCTCACAGAACGACATGGCTCCGATCCGACTTACGCATTTATTGAGTACTGTACATACAATGCTGTAGCGTTGCTTGTTTTGGCTTTGGCTACTATAGTACAAAACACAAAAATAACAGCCAGTACTACTTTATATAATGCATCCAAAAGTGAAACTAACAAGGAAACTGAAAATGTTGTAGCAACCGAGATTGCTGAAATAAAGGCAGAAAAAGTAGTGAGAAACGAAACTAAACACTCGTGGAGATGTAATAACTGTGGCAAAATGCGAACAGAATCTCCTTGCCCTCATTGTGGAAATGAATAAAATTCATCTAATTTGATTGGTTAAAACAACCTCAAAACCCTTGTTTTCAAGGGTTTTTGTTTTTTACGCTATATCTACTTGAAATTTGCCCAAAAGTGTGGTATAATACCTGCTGATTATGTAATACAAGGAGTTGGTTTTTTCATGGACGGCAGTCCGGCGGGCTATTTAATTTTTATTTTTGTATTGTTATTACTGGCAGCCTATTTCGCAGGTGCGGAGATTGCTTTGGCATCGGTAAATCGAATCAGGCTGGAAAATCGTGCGGAAGACGGCGATAAGCGTGCAAAGCGCGTAATTTACATTCTTGACCATTTTGACAAGGCTCTCACAACCTTGCTCATCGGTACAAATGTAACTCACGCAGGTATTGCAACTCTTTCCACAGTGTTTACATACAATTTGTTTGACAGCATTGAGGCGATGCCCGATTACGCGGTAACGCTCTCTACAATTATTTCAACAATTGTTGTATTCTTAATTGGCGAGATGATTCCCAAAGCCTTCGCAAAAGCGTGTAATGAAAGATTCGCGCTTGCAATTTCAGGCTCTTTGGTGTTTTTGATGAAGGTTATGACTCCCGTCAGCTTTTTCTTTTCAGTTATCAGCGAGTGGGTAAGTCGCCCCTTCAAGAAAAAGGCGGAAGAAACCCCGACTGTAACCGAGGAAGAGCTTTATGACATTATCGAAACCTTCGTTGAAGAAAACGAAATTGATGAAGAAACTGAAGAATTAGTGCAGAACGCTATTGATTTTTCAGCTCGTACCGCGAAGGATGTAATGACACCCTGGGAAAATGTACTGCGCATCAATGTTCACGATCCTAACGAGCAGGTTCTTGAATGTATCAAGAATTCAACCTACTCGCGTTTGCCCGTGGTAAATGACAAGGGCAGGGTAATCGGTACGCTTTCTATCCGTAATTTCCTTAAATGTCACTATAAAAAAGAAAATTTCAATGTACGCAAAATTATGACAAAAGCCACAATGATCAGCGACGAAACACCTGTGGACGATTTGCTTTCAACCCTTTCGGCTAATCGTACACATATTGCTTATGTGCGCTCTGGCGGGAAGATTCTCGGAATCATCACGGTGGAGGATATTCTTGAAGAACTCGTAGGCGAAATCTACGACGAGAAGGAAGGGGGCAACGAAAATGCTTAATGTTATCGTTATTATCGTATGCCTTATCTTTTCAGCCTTTTTCTCGTCTTCTGAAATAGCTTTCGCTTCAGCTAATAAATTGCGTTTAAAACACGCAGCGGAAGAAAAGGGAACAACAGCTTCGAGGTTGGCATATAAAATTTACGAAAATTATGAAAAGGCACTCGCTACCATACTTATCGGTAACAATCTTGTGAACATTGCTTCCGAATCGGTTGCAACCGTTGTCATTATCGGTCTTATGGGCGCGGAAGATGCCTGGATTGCAACTATTGTAATGACCGTAATCGTATTGATTTGCGGCGAAATTGTTCCCAAGGTTGTTGTAAAAACAATGCCCGAAACTTTCTCTACAATTTTTGCAATTCCCTTATATGTGTTGATGATAATTACCCGTCCCATCGTTATAATAGTAGATGCTATCGTAAAGCTTATCTCAAAACTTTGGGAAAAGGGCGTAGACACAACCCCCATCAGCAAAGAAGAATTGGAAACAATTCTGGACACTGTCGAGGACGAAGGAATCCTTGACGAAGAAAAGTGTGAACTTTTGCAAAGTGCTATCGACTTTGGCGAGGTTCAGGCGTATGAAATCATCACTCCACGCGTGGATATGACAGCGATTGATGCTGACGATGACCGCCGTGAAATGATGGATATCATCCTAAACTCTTCCTACACCCGTATCCCTGTTTACAAGGATACAATTGATAATATCATCGGTATTCTTCATGTTAATCTAGTAATGCGTGCCTTGACTGAAAATCCCGAAGCCGACATTTTAGGCTCGCTTTTTGAACCTGTATTTGTTCACAAGACAATGCCGCTTGACGATGTTCTTGATATGATGCGTGTAAAGCGTAATCACTTGGCAGTTGTTACCGACGAATACGGCGGAGTAATGGGCATTCTCACTATGGAAGATGTTATCGAACAGCTCGTTGGCGATATCTGGGACGAAAACGACGAGATTGAGCCCGAGGTAGTCGAGCTTTCCGAAGGTATTTTTGAAATTGACGGCGATATGAGAATTGAAGACTTCTTCGACGAAGTAGAATTCGACGACCGCGATTTTGACGACGATAACTCAACCGTCGGCGGTTTCGTTGTTCAGCAGCTTGGCCACTATGCTGAAGAAGGCGAAACTGTGGATTACGAAAATCTTTCTTTCACAGTTCTTAAGACTGATAACAGACGAATTGAGCGTCTTAAAGTTGAAGTTCATCCTGAAGAAGAGCCTGGCGAAGAAGAAACTGAATAATTTACAAATAAAATCCCTGAAAAGTATTTTCAGGGATTTTATTGTTAAAGCTATACATATTCTTGCAAAATGAAAGTGGCTGTGGTAAAATATTTTCAAAGAAATATACGGAGGGGTAAGTATGGATTTTCAGTACCTTAAAAACTTTTTGGATATGATGGCAAAGGAGAGAACTCCAGGTAATGCCATAGAGGTAAAAATAGGCAACGAAACTGTCTTTAAATACGCGGCAGGATATTCCGACCTTGAAACAAAGACAAAGCTTACAGGGGATGAATATTTTAATATTTTCTCCTGCTCAAAAATTACTACTATGACGGCTGTTTTACAGCTCCTTGAAAAGAGTAAAATCCTTGTTACGGACCCTCTTTACGACTATATTCCTGAATACAAAAATATAACTGTAAAGGACGCTGACGGTAATATCCGCGAGGCGAAGAACCCAATCACAATCGGGAACCTCGTCACAATGACTGCAGGCTTTGGATATAACTTCAAAACCGATGCTGCGGAAAAAACAAGAGTGCTTACCGACGGCAAAATGAACACCGATGTTTTTGCGCGTTGTATGGCGGAGGAGCCCCTTCTTTATGATCCTGGCGAAAAATGGCGTTACAGCCTCGCACACGATATTCTTGCAGGTCTTATCACTATAATCGAAGGAAAACCTTTCCGTCAGTATGTAAAGGAAAACATCTTTGAACCTCTTGGTATGGATAAGGCGGTCTACCATGCTACCGATGATATAAAGGCGCAAATGGCATCGCAGTATAAATTTGTTCCGACGGGTGAGGAAGGCGAAATAGATATCGTTGCAGCACAGCAGTATGGAAAGAGCAACGACGGCACCTTCGTCAATATTGGTAAGGGCTGCGCCCATGTGCTCGGTGATGAATTTGATAGTGGTGGAGCAGGTATAACAACTACTATTTCTGATTATATTAAGTTATTAGAGGCACTCGCTAACTTCGGCGTAGGCGCAACAGGGGAGAGAATTCTCACAAAAAATGCAGTTGAGCTTATGCGCACAAATGCTCTTACCGAAAAACAGCTTGAATACTTTAACTGGGTACAAGCAGCAGGCTGTGGCTATGGTTACGGAGTAAGAACTCTTATGAATCCTGCCAAGGCAGGTGTGATTGGTAATATCGGCGAAATCGGATGGGGTGGCGCGGCAGGTGCTACAGCGCTTGTTGATTCCAGTCTTAATCTTTCAGTTTTCTATGCTCAGCATTGCCACAATCCCAGAGAGGGATTCTATCAGCCAAGACTTCGAAACGCAATATACGCATCACTCGGAAGATAAATATAAACGCATCTGTCCTACAGGGATGGGTGCGTTTGTTTGTAATAGCAAAAAAATGTCAAAATAAGGGAGAAATAAGCCTAAAAACATTGACATAATCGGCAAAAGGTATATAATATTATTGTGGGGATTTTCTAACATTTAGAAGGTTCCAAAACTGATAAAGGAGTAAAATTATGCTTTGTACGAAATGTGGCGCAAACAACGAAGAAAATTCTAAATTTTGTGACAACTGTGGTGCTGACCTTTCAGAAATAAAGGAAACTCAAAACGATGCTAAAGACATCCCTGCTTTAGAGGTTTCTCCCGTAGTAGAAAATGAAGTTCAATCAGACCAGACTCCTGTTGAGGAAAAAACAGAAATCCAGGAGGAGGCTTCTGCCGTTGTAGAGGAAATAGCTCCTGAAACAACTGAATTTGAACTCGTGAAAAAAAGCGGAAAGACGCGCAAGACGATTCTTATTGCACTTGCGATTTGTGTGCTTGGCGTTTTGTTCTGGGATACAGTTTTTGCTGCAGTTGCTCCCAAGCTGTATGCACAGACCGTTCTTAACAAAACTATTGACAGAGTAAACGACGAAATACTCAAGTCGGAAAAGAATATTCTCGGATTCAATCTTGAAAACGAAAAAGAGCTTACAGCAAGTATGGAAGCTGTTTTAAACGAATTTGCAGGCAAAAAGCTCGATGGCCTTGGCGTCAGAGCTACTGCAACAGACTCTCAAAAGAAGAAAAAGTTTATGTACAATGCAGAGCTTGTATATGACGAAAAAACTCTTGCTTCAGCTATATTCACGCTTGACGATAAGAATATTTACCTTGATTCTCCTGAATTTTTCAAGAAAAGTCTTATCGTTCCGTCAAAGGATTTCGGTAAAGCGTGGAACAATAGCGAAATTGCAGATGAGCTTGATGTAAAGCTTGATGAGAAGTTATTTGACCTCTCATACTCAAATCTTTCAAAAAAGCAGAAGGATAGCCTCCTGTCAAAGAAGTCCGAAAAATCAATTGAAAAAGAAATCGCAAAATTGATAAAAAGATCAAAAGTTGAAAATTCAAAGGGCAGTGCAACTGTAAATGATAAAACTGTAACAACAAAGGCAATTACAATTATTATCGATCCCGATGATTTTGAGGATATGCTTAATAATTCAATCGACATCATCGAAAAAGACGAAAACATAAAGAAAATGTTTGATTCTTCAAACGAAGTCGAAGACTCTATGGAAGAGCTTTTTGATGGACTTCGTGACGGCGTGGAAGGACTTTGTGATGTTATCGATGATGAAATCATACTGGAACTTCAGGTCTACAAGGGTGAGGCTGTTTGTATCGCATGTGAGCTTGCTGTTGATGGCGGGGCTTCGATCAGAATGGAAATGGCTTTCGAAGACAGCAAAACATTCATAAACGATACGAGAATGCTTGTTGAAGTAAAGGTTAACGGACAAAAAATCGCTTTTGAAGTGGATTCGGAAGGTAACCATATCGCAAAAGGAAAAGTCTTCACAGACGCAACTGTAATCAAAGTGAAGGCTGCAGGACAGAAACTTGCAGAAGTAGAGCATACCATGACTATGGATATGAAGAAAAATGTATATGAGCAGGAAGTTATGATAAAGGCAAACGATAAAAAATTCGGTTTTGCATTTGAGGGAACCTGCTCAAACAAGAAGGAGTTTAACCTTGTAATCGATAAATTTAAGGTTAAGGGTGGTAACTCATCAGAAGTTGCGGAAGTAATTCCTGATATCAAAGGAAAGCTCTCGCTTACCATCACTCCTGGGGCAAAATTTGAAAAGGTTGACACTTCGGGATCTCTCAATGTATTCTCGGCTGATGAAGATGATCTTCAGAAATGGGCTGAAGATGTAGAAGAAAAGGCTGAAGAATTTGCAGTAGAAAACGAAGAAGCTATTATGGATGTTGCCCAGGACTTTGGAGGCGTAGTACCACAGTCCTATCCCGATTATTATTACGAGTAATTAAATTGATTTAATTATATAAATTCTAAGGAGGAAAATTATGTTCTGTTCAAATTGTGGAGCAAAAAATGAGGAGGGCACAAAGTTTTGCGTGAACTGCGGTGCTAACCTCGAAGAAAAAGTTGAAAACACAGCAAATCAGGAACCTGAAACTGTAGAAGCACAGGAGCCCGTGGCAACACAGGAAGCTACACCCGTGCAGGAAACTGCAGAGTTCGTTGAAGCGGCTCCTGAAAAAAAGGTGGATGTAAAGAAGATAATTACTACTGTAGTTATCGTTGCGGTAGTAGCGGCAATCGCATTCTTTGCAATTAAGTTAATCGGTGGATTGTTCGGCGGAAACGACGACGAAATTGATTACAGCAAGCATCCTCTTCTTTATGTAAAAGACGGCGATGTAATGGCTAACCCCGCAGGTAAGAAGACTGCTTACGAAATCGGCGAAACAGATGAAGTTAGTAATTTCAAAGTTACTGAAGATGGTAAAGGCATCTTCTACGCAGCGGATTATGAAGGTGGCGAATATGACCTTTACTACAGAAAGTCTGCTGATATGAAGGGCGAATCAAAGAAGATTGATTCAGGTGTAACTTATTTCACCATCGTTCCCGAAACTCACAAGGTTGTTTACTTAAAGGATGACAAACTTGTTTACCACGACCTTAAGAATGAAATAGCAATCGATAAAGATGTAGAAGACGTATACTTCATCTCAGAAGATGGCAAGATGGTTTTCTATACAGATGATGAGGGTACTACTTTTGCCAGCAAGCTTGCTAAAAATGCAAAGCCCGAAGAAATCGGTGAAAATGTAAGCATCATTTCAAACGCTTACGAAGACTATAGCACAATCTACTTTGTAGAAGAAGATAAGCTTTACAAGAAGCAGCTTGGCAAGAAGGAAGAAAAGATTGCCAACGATGTATACACCGCTTTTGAGCTTGATGGAAAAGTGTTTGTAGTTCAGGCTGATGAAAAGGAATACAAGTTTGACGACCTCTTCATAAACGATATGAAGGACGAGATGGAAAACGCTGTAGAACCTAACGGATTGCCATACCCCTTCCGTTCTGATTTCGAAACACAGGAAGATTATGAAGCTGCTCGTGAAGCATATGACGAAGCATGGGAAACATGGTATAAAGTTGATGGCTTAAGAGATATTGAAGAAGAGTATAACGAAAATCCCGAAAAGATTACTTCTTACTCTATCCACGAAGTAAAGGGTAAGGAACTCAAGAAAATTGACGAAAATATAACAAGCCTCGGCTGGGGTGCAGACAAGGCAAAAGCTTATTACAAGAACGCAGGCGGCGAAGGCTTTGATAAGATTAAGCTCAGCGAACTTGAAAGCAGCTGGTCTGCAAGCAGCGAAGTTTACAACAGACTCTACTCTGACGATGCAAAGAGAGATCTTTACATTGTAACATCAGAAGGCAAGCACTTCCTTGCAATTGAAAATGCTAAGAACATAGAAGATTACGACTTCAGCGAAGACGGAAAGACTCTTTATGTATTCGAAAAGAAGGACGATAAGGAAGAAGGCGAACTTAAGAGCTATAAGATTGGTGCTTCCAAGCTTTCAGGCGAAAAGGTTGTTGCTGAAGATGTAGCAGAATATGAGATCTATGACAGCGGCGAAATTGCAATCCAGAACAAGGATGGAGAAACATCTCTTATTATTGGCAAGAAGATTGTAGATATCGGCGAAGATGTTAGAAGCCTCAACTACGAAAAGGGAATATTCTTCTTCCTTGCAGATTACAGCGATAAGTCCGCTACAGGTGACCTTTCATACTGCGAAAACGGTAAGGTTAAGAAGATTGCCGATGATGTATATTCTTACAGAGTATTCAGCGAAAAGAGAATCGCTTACATTGGAGACTTTGACGATGATGACAGATGCGGTACCCTTTACATCGGCGGTAAGAGCGGTAAGGCAAAAGTCATAGACGATGAAGTTGAAAGAATTCTTTGGTAATTAGATTATCATAAAGGAGTTTTACTAAATGGCAGATTTTTTTGGCAAGGTTTTGGACGGTGTTAACAAAAGTGTTGCAACTGTAAGCACAGGTTCAAAGACTATTCTTGAAAAAACAAAAATCAACAGTGTTATAAAAACACTTACAGACGAGAAAAAGCAGCTTACTGAAATTCTTGGAAGCAAGGTATATACATATGCTGCAGCGGAAAAGAAGGATGTTCCTTTTGCTGAAATTGAAGCAATTTGTGCTCAGATTACTCAGCGTATCGAGCAGATTGCCGAGCAGCAGGCAAAGATTGATGCTCTTGATGACGAAATGAATAAAATCACAGGTTCATCAACTATTGCATCATCAGTTTGTCTTTGCGGACATGTCAACAAGGAAGGCGCAAAATTCTGCGCAGCTTGCGGAAAGAAACTCGGTTAAAATTCAAAAACCCCAACCTGAATGGTTGGGGTTTTTTTATGCAAAAAATGAAACACATTTTGATTTTAAGGCTTCAATGCGGTACTGTTATTAAGAAGCGCCGTGCTGTAGATAAAGAGCACATCGCTGTTTTCAAAATTTGCAAACGCGCTTACATAACTGCTTGAAAGCATATAGCGGATATCAAAAACTGTGATTTTCTTGTATCCTTCAGCGAAAAGCGGAGCCAGACTGCTTCCGAATGAGTCGCGGAATATGATAAGCTCCTTATCAGTTTTGGCGTTGGGATTTTCTATTATTACAATCGATTCGGAGCCTGAAAGGAACATCTCGTACGGGTCCTTGCCCTGCGCCTTCTCCATATTGTACATATCGCCTTTAACGGGCATTCCCATATTGTTGAAATATGTCACGGTAGATCCTTCAAGAGTATCATTCGTAAGATACTTTATGCGGTCAGGCTCTACAGGAAGTCCGTATTGACCGCTGTAAACCCCGTAAAACGGATTTTTCAGCTCGTTAATAATGTAACCACTCTTTACATCCGTTCCCATTTCAGAGGCGATATATTCGGCGATATCGATTATCTCCTCCTGCTTCCAATGGGTATCGGTCGCGTAGTAATCATCAAGCGAGAGCTTTTTGGTTATATCAATATACTTCATATACGGAGTCTTATCGCGCATTTTCTTTATGAAGCTCTCATAATCAAGCGAAGGGAAACCATTCTTATCGCTGATGTATAAGTTCTTATCGGGAACTATCGAAAAATAAACATTGGTATTTTTATCTTTCATATTTTTTTCATAAAGAGTTTTGAAAATTCCCGCCGCGTAGTCGAGCATTTTTTCGTCTTCTTTTTCATCAAGCTTGGAAAGATGACCGTACGCTCTGAAAACGCCGTTATTTTCAGCCTGCATAAGAACTCTTTCGGCGAAAAATGTTTTTATGCCGCGGACAAAATCGCGTGCAGGGAACTGGTCCGCCGTGTAAATTTCAAAATTCTTCATAAATTCTCCGCTTGCAACCGTTGACGCGCTTAAATTCGGCATTTGCGCAAGCGGGCGTCTCTCGCTGATCGAAACATCAGTATCAGGCTTAAAGTAACAGACCGCGGAAATAGAAAATACGAAAACTATGAAAATAACAGTCATTATGATGCTTTTTATTTTACTCATATTATCTCCTCCCACTTAAAATCTGAAATATAAGAACGGATTAAATGAGCCGTCTACAAGATATGCCGTAGTAACAACAAGAAGAATTAAAAGAACGGGAATTTCTATAATATCAAGGAAAACGCGTCCTTTTTCAGAGTTCTCAAGCTTTTCTTTTATCTTTATTCCAAGTGGCGTTGAGGCTATAATCGCAATCAAAATTACAAAACCAAAGTTCCTTAAGTTATAGACAACTCCGCTTGAAACAAAGGGGAGAGAGCCATAGCCGAACATTCCGCCTACATTCAAAAGCGCTTCTTTCATACTATTTCCTGCAAAAATTGCAAAGCTTATAGCGGTAAAGAACAATACATAAATATGTTTTAAAATCTTTGTTTTTTCAATGTGCTTTGAAAGGAAATATTTTTCAATAAGGAGCAATATTCCGAAATACACACCCCATATTATGAAATTCCATTCTGCACCGTGCCAGAATCCCGTCAAAAACCATACTGTGAATATGTTTATAAGAAGCTTTACTTTTCCCACACGGTTACCACCCATCGGGATATAAACATAGTCGCGGAACCACGAGCCGAGCGAGATGTGCCATCTGCGCCAGAATTCGCTTATGCTTGATGAAATAAAGGGGTAGCGGAAGTTTTCCATGAAATCAAATCCGAAAAACTTACCAAGACCGATAGCCATATCGCTATAACCTGAAAAGTCAAAATAAATCTGAAGCATAAACGCAATCACATAAAGCCAATAGAACATAACGGACTTATCGTCAGCCATTTTGAAATTTTCGCAAAGCTGACCTAAAGTGTTGGCAATAATTATCTTTTTTGAAAGACCTATTATAAATCTGCGTATGCCAAGAGCCGTTTTTTCAAAGGTGTGGGTTCTGTTTACAAGCTGCCGTTCAACATCAACATATCTTACAATAGGACCTGCAATAAGCTGTGGAAAAAGTGAAATATATGCGCCGAGCGTAACAGGATTTTTTTGTGCGGCAACATCCCCGCGATAAACATCCACCGTATAGCTTAAAATCTGAAAAGTATAAAAACTGATACCGATAGGAAGCGCAATGCGTAAAAGAGGCATTGAAAGACCTGTCAATGAATTGAAGTTTGTTATAAAGAAATCGGCATACTTAAAATAGCCAAGCACACCAAGGGATGCGACTACCGAAAGTATAACGAAAAATTTTGAAAGCCATTTTCCGCGGGTTTTTTCAATTAAAATTCCCATAGCATAATTGAAAAGAACGGTTGCGATCATCAAAAATACATATCGTGGCTCGCCCCATGCGTAAAAAACAAGGCTCGACAAAAGCAGCACTGTATTTTTAAGAAATTTAGGTGCTATAAAGTACAAGATGATTACAACGGGTAAAAAGTAGTATAAAAATGGAATACTTGAAAAAAGCATAGCAATACTCCTTACAAAGAAAAAGCGGGGAAGCCCCCGCCTTTAATTATTCTGCCTCTTCAAAACTTGTGGGGCACATTACAAAGAAAACTTTATTGCCTTGACTTCCTGTAACCATTTCGTCTGCAGATGTGCAGATGTTCCATCTGAGGTTAGCAGATTCTTTTAATGTTGCGATGAAGTCAGCTGCATTTGTGCCATCAGCAAGTGTGAAAACATAGCCAACAAAGGGGATTGTTCCAATCATGGGAGCAAACATTGCACCTTCGCTGAATCCTTTGATTTCTGCGTTTTCAAAGCCTACGAGATAGCCTTCCTCAACGGGCACTGCGCCACCGCCGAAAACGATTACTTCGTTAGTGATAAGTGCTTCTGCAATTGAAAGTGCAGATGAAGAATCAGTTGCGCTTTTCTTGAATGCTGAAAGAAGCGTCTGGCCTACTGTCTTGGGTTCTTCAGGCTTTTCTTCGGGCTTTGTTTCAGGTTTAACCTCAGGTTTTGCTTCGGGTGTTTCCTCGGGCTTAACCTCGGGTTTTGCTTCGGGCTTTTCCTCGGAAAGCTCCTCTTTTTCTTCTTCTTTTTCCTCTTCTGGTTTTACTTCAGGTTCTTTACCTGCTTCTTCATTTTCAACAACCTCGTTGCCGGAAGGGTTGACTGCTTCCTCACTCTTTTTCTCTGTGCAAGCAGCAAGAGAAAAAGCAAGCATAAGTGCTAATATAAGCGAAAGTAATTTTTTCATATAGTATTCTCCTTTTCGTCATAAATATTCTTGCGTTGTTTACAAATCCATTATACAAAATAGCGCTATCTATGTCAAATGTTTTATCTTTCTATCTGAGGTAAAGAATGTATGGCGCGCATAAGTTCGGAAAGCGATTCCGTGCGCCTTACAATTTTGTAAATTTTTTCTTCTTTTGGAAAATTCCACATCATAAATAGCCAGATTTCTTTTAATTTATGCATTGTGAACTTATCGGTTGATAAAATGGCGTTATATCGCTCCCTGAGAAGCTCTGTGAATTCAACCATTTCGTCGGTAGTGATTGATTTCCCTCCGTGTATTTCGCGGAAAAGAGCAGGATTGGCTACTGCACCGCGCCCGAGCATTATGCTGTCAATATCGGGGAATGAGGAAACTACTTTATCGTAATCTTCTTTGGTAAAAATATTTCCGTTGTAACACAGCGGATTTTTTGAATTTTCATATGCAAACGAAAACGCATCAGTGTTTACATCGCCTTTGTAAAAATCGGCTCTGCAACGGGGATGAATGGTGAGGAGCTTTATCGGATACTTGTTGTAAAGCTTTAAAATATCGGAAAATTCATCGGGTGATGAAAAACCGATTCTTGTCTTGATTGAAATATCTATGTCGCACTTTTCAAAAATATCGTCAAGGAAATTTTCTAAAAGCTCCATTTCTCTCAAAAGTCCGCTTCCGCGCTTTTTGTTAACAACTGTTGGAGAAGGACACCCTAAATTTATATTAACCTCGCCATAGCCGTACTCCTTAAGCTTTTCAGTAAACTTTAAAAATGAAACGCTGTTGTTGGTAAGTACCTGCACAACGGGACGGATGCCCGAATTGTTTTCGGGAAGCATATCGCGAAAGCCTTTTCTTCCTATTTTACTATTGTCGCTCGGAGAAATAAAAGGGGTGTAATAATCGTCGCACCCGCCAAAATATTCAGCGTGAGTGTTCCTGTATATATATCCTGTAATTCCCTCAAGCGGGGCGAATGATAATTTCATAAATTTCACCTTGCTTCAAAAAAGAGCAATAGAAAAATTCTATTGCTCTTTTCTTGTTCTTACTTTTCGGATTCCCTCGAAAATATGTTCCTTTGCCTTAACCGCTTTTTCGAAAGGCAGAGCGGGCAAATCTTTAAGAGGGTATTCGATGTTAAGGTCCTTGTATTTGTTTACTCCCATTGTGTGGTAGGGAAGAACATCGAGCGCGTGAACATTTGAAAGAGAACCGATAAATTCTCCAAGTTTCACAAGATCACTTGCCTCATCAGTAATTCCTTCAACAATAATATGTCGTACCCATACGGGAATACCATTTTTTTCAAGGAATTTAGCAAATCCAAGTACCGCCTTGTTGTCGTGCCCCGTAAGGCTTTTGTGCTTTTCGGGATCAATATGCTTTATGTCAAGCATAACAAGGTCTGTGTACTTGAGTAAAAGTTCAAGCTTCTTGATATATTCGGGATTTTCATTATAAGTAATGCCCGAAGTATCAATACAGGTGTGAATATTCTCCTCTTTAGCTTTTTTGAAAAGCTCGGTAAGAAAGTCAATCTGGAGCAAAGGTTCGCCGCCTGTCACAGTGATTCCACCGTCCTTATAAAAAGGACGGTTTTTATCATACTGCGAAATAATATCATCTACACTTATTTTTGTGCCGATGCCGATTTCCCATGTGTCGGGATTGTGGCAATATGCACAACGCATAGGACATCCCTGCATAAAGACAACGAATCTTATTCCGGGACCGTCAACCGTGCCGAAGCTTTCAGTAGAGTGTATAAAGCCTGTCATCAGATGCTGTCGTGGAAGGTTCTTGAAATAACCTCATCCTGCTGTTCTTTAGTAAGCTTGATAAAGTTTACTGCGTATCCGCTAACTCTTACTGTAAGCTGGGGATATCTTTCAGGATGCTGCTGAGCATCGAGAAGTGTTTCCTTTGTGAAAACATTTACATTAAGATGATGGCCGCCTTTTTCAACGTAGCCGTCAAGAAGGGTTACCAAGTTATCAATCTGATTCTGTGTTGCTGCCATAATTAGTTCCTCCTTAAAAATTTAATTTTTGAGATTATTCTGCGTCAAGTCCCTCGAAAAGAGTGGGAGAGGAGCAAGCTCCGTTTGAGCAGTCAAGGTCTACTTCGATGTCGCCTGCGAAGATTCTATCATCCTTACCAAGCGCACCGGGGATAATTGAGAATGTATTTGAAATACCATCCTGAGCATCAATGAAGGGAAGCTTTGAAACGCTTGCAAGTGAAGCAACTGCGCCGTGAGTATCTCTTCTGTGCATGGGGTTAGCACCGGGAGCGAACGCTTCACCCTTCTTACGACCATCAGGAGTAGCACCTGTGTTCTTACCATATACTACGTTAGATGTAATTGTAAGAATTGATGTTGTGGGGATACCGTCACGATATGTATGGTTCTTTCTTACATGGTTCATGAATCTGTGAACGATATCGTATGCAATCTGGTCAACGCGGTCGTCGTCGTTACCATATTTGGGGAAGTCACCTTCAACTTCGTAATCTGTAACGATACCCTGTTCGTTACGGATTGTCTTAACCTTTGCATACTTAATAGCTGAAAGTGAGTCAGCTACAACTGAAAGACCTGCGATACCTGTTGCGAACCAACGGGTAACATTCTTATCGTGAAGAGCCATCTGAATCTTTTCGTAGCAGTACTTATCGTGCATGTAATGGATTACGTTAAGTGTGTTTACATAAACACCTGCGAGCCACTGCATCATCTGATCGTATTTGCGCATAACTTCATCGTAATCAAGATATTCAGACTTGATGGGTGTGTATTCGGGAGCAATCTGCTTACCTGAAATTTCGTCAACACCGCCGTTGATAGCGTAGAGAAGACACTTTGCAAGGTTAGCTCTTGCACCGAAGAACTGCATTTCCTTACCAACTCTCATTGAAGATACGCAACAAGCGATAGCGTAGTCATCGCCGTGAGTGAATCTCATAACATCATCGTTTTCATACTGAAGTGATGATGATTCGATTGAAACCCTAGCACAGTAGCGCTTGAAGTTTTCGGGAAGCTTCTTTGACCAAAGAACTGTAAGGTTGGGCTCGGGAGCGGGTCCGAGGTTTGTAAGTGTGTGAAGGTAACGGTAGCTCATCTTTGTAACCATGTGTCTGCCGTCGATTGCAACACCTGCGATAGATTCAGTAACCCACTGAGGATCGCCTGAGAAGAGTGCGTTGTACTCAGGAGTACGAGCAAACTTGATAAGACGGAGCTTCATGATGAAATGGTCAATCATTTCCTGAAGTTCTTTTTCAGTGAATGTACCGTTCTTAAGGTCACGCTCAGCATAGATGTCAAGGAAGGTAGATGTTCTACCAAGTGACATTGCCGCACCGTTCTGTTCCTTAACAGCTGCAAGGTAACCAAAGTAGAGCCACTGGATAGCTTCCTTTGTGTTCTTTGCGGGCTTTGAAATATCAAATCCGTAGCTTGCTGCCATCTTCTTGAGATCTTCAAGAGCACGGAGCTGTTCAGAAAGTTCTTCTCTGAGACGGATGATATGTGAGTACATTGTGCTGCGGGTTGTTTCCTTCTGCTCAGCCTTGTCCTTGATAAGGAAATCAACGCCGTAGAGAGCAACTCTTCTGTAGTCGCCGATGATTCTACCACGACCGTAAGCGTCGGGAAGACCTGTGATGATGTGGCTTGAACGACAAGCTCTCATTTCAGGAGTGTAAGCATCAAATACACCTGCGTTATGAGTCTTTCTATGTGTTTCGAAAAATTCCTTTACAGCAGGGTCGATTGTATAACCGTTATCAGCACAAGCTTTTTCAGCCATACGGATACCACCATAGGGCATAAGAGCACGCTTGAGAGGCTTGTCTGTCTGGAAGCCTACGATCTGTTCCTTGTCCTTGTCAAGGTATGCAGGACCGTGTGAAGTGATTGTTGAAATGATGCTTGTGTCCATATCGAGAACACCGCCGGCTTCACGCTCCTGCTTTGAAAGTTCGAGAACCTGTTCCCAAAGATCAAGTGTGTTCTGAGTGGGAGATTCAAGGAAACTTTCATCTCCGTCGTAAGGTGTGTAATTGTGCTTGATAAAGCTTCTTACATTAACCTCTTTTGTCCAGGTTCCGCCTTCGAAACCTTCCCAAAATTCAGAATTAGTGTACATTTTAAATCCCTCTTTCACTAATCGGCAAAAATGCCGTAATATAAACTAATATGTGCGGCAAAATGTATAAGAAAATCTACACATCCTGTCGCACATTAGATTATAACATATTAATTTAATTAAGTAAATAGTATTTTCGCATAAAATACAAAATTTTTACAAAAATTTATTTTACTTAAACAAGAGGTTTTTCTATTATTTTTTCAACGAATAAAGCGGTGCTTAAAAGGTCGTTTTTATCAATGATTTCACTCGGACTGTGAATGTATCTTGTGGGGATTGAAATTGTTCCCGCAGGAATACCGCTTCCCGTCAGATGAATAGCCCCTGTATCAGTCCCGCCGAAGCTTGCCGCTTCAAGCTGGAAGGGGATAGAATTTTCCTTCGCTACATTAAGAAGCAAGTTTTTTACATCTTCGTGGATGATAAATGACGCGTCTTTTATCTTTATCGCAGGACCTTTTCCGAGAGCAAGATTAAGCTCCATAGATTCAGGAGTATCACCGACATTTGAAACATCAACGGCGATAGCAATATCGGGGTTTATCAGCGCTGCGGCAGTTTTGGCACCGCGGCAACCGACTTCCTCCTGAACTGTGAATACTGCGTAAACATCGTTGGGAGTTTCTTTTGCATTTTTCATCGCGCGGATAAGTGCCCAGCAGCCTGCTCTGTCATCGAGTGCTTTTGCCATAATTTTGTTTCCCATAACGGCAAAATTACTGCTGTAAGAAGCCATATCTCCGATTTGTACTCTTTTTTCAGCATCTTCTTTGCTTTCAGCACCGATATCCATATACATTTTTTCAAAACCGACAGTAGAGGGGTTTTCCTTGTTTTCGTAGGAGATTTTACCCTTTTCACCGTTTGTAAATTCTACTGTGCTGTTGATACTGTTATACTTTAAAATTCCGCCGATAGTAGAAAAACGGAGGAATCCGTTATCGTCGATATAATTAACCATAAAGCCAATCTCGTCCATATGTGCCGCAAGCATCAGCTTTTTGCCGTTTCCTTTTTTGTGGCATATAAGATTTCCGAGAGTGTCGGTATAAATTTCGTCGCAAAAATCCTTTAATTCTTCGCGGATTATATCGGTTATGGCACTTTCTCTGCCTGACGGAGAAACGCACATAGTAAGTTTTTCTAAAAGTTTCATATCAGATTGCTCCTTTCAATGCCTTTTAAAACAGCTTTTGAAAGCTTGTAAACACTTTCCGCATCATCGGAATTCATAACGCTGACAGGGGAGTGTATATATCTGCACGGGACGGCAAGAACGGCAGTTTTTACCCCGCATCCGCTACGCTGAATAACACCTGCATCGGTACCGCCCATTGTGGTCTTTTTTATTTGCAGTTTTATACCATTATCTTCAGCGGTTTTCATAATAAAATCGTAGTAGTTTTTATCGGAAATTGCCGCACCGTCAACGGCGGTCATTACAGCTCCGCCTCCAAGATTAGTTACCTGATTATGAGGCTTGCTTCCGTAAACATCCGAGCAGGTAGTACCCTCAATAACGAGCGCTATATCGGGCTTTATTCTTTCGGCAACAATTCTTGCGCCTCGACAACCGACCTCCTCCTGAACTGTGAAGCAAAAATACATATCACTATCGTACTTTTCCTTCATAAGTTCAAGCATAATTGCACAGCCTACTCTGTCATCGAGCGCCTTGCTCTTGACAAGGTTATCGCCGAATTCGATATATTCGCCGTCAAATACGGCATAGTCGCCGAGTGATACAATTTTTTCGGCGCTTTCTTTATCACTTGCACCGATGTCGATATATAAATCCTTGATTTTAACGGGGGAATTCGCTTCGTCTTCCTTCTGAAGATGAATAGCCTTTGTACTGATGATTCCGGGGATTTTATCGTTGCCGATCAAAACTTTTTTACTGTTTAAAACGGCAGTCATAATTCCGCCAAGAGATTCAAAACGCAAGAAGCCTTCGTCTGTGATATTTGTTATTATAAAGCCGACTTCATCCATATGAGCCGCAACCATAACCTTTTTGCCGTTTCCTTTTTTGTGGCAAATGAGATTGCCCATTGAATCGGTAAATATCTCGTCACAAATTGCGTGCGCTCTTATAAAATCACGCACTTCATCTTCGAATCCTGAAGGGCCGTTGAGTGAAGTTAATTCTTTTACCAACACAGGCATTCACCCTCTTTCAAAGCTTTTGCAAACGAGCAAATAATTTTTGCAGCATTTTCTAAATCATCAGAGTCGGCAACTTCAAAATTGCCGTGCATATATCGTACGGGAACGCTTAAAAGTGCAGTGGGAATACCTTCGCCCGAAACCTGGATTTCCCACGCGTCGGTACCTGTGTTTCCGGAGCATACTTCAAGCTGAAAATCAATATTGTCACGCTTTGCAAGAGAAATTATTTCGCGTGTCATTTTAGAATGGAGATTAGGCCCGATTGTAATAACAGGACCCTTTCCGCAGGGGTAGGCATCCTCCGATACTCCCGGACTTGTTCCGTGGCACACATCGAGCGCAATAGCACACGAAGGCTTGGCAGTAAAAACCGAAGTTCTTGCACCGCGAAGACCTACTTCCTCCTGAACTGTTGCAACGGCAATAATATCATTTTCAATCTTTTTATCTTTAAGAAGATCAAGCGTTCTTAAAATAACTGCAAGTCCTCCGCGGTCATCAAGGCAACGCGAAGCAACCTTGTTTTCGCAAAGTTTCGTAAATCCCGTATTGAAAGTGACTATGTCCCCGATTGAAACCTTTTGCTCGGTAACTTCTTTTGAAAAACCTATATCAACACACAACTCGTCAAGCTTTACCGCCTTGGAGCTGTCGGTGATAAGGTGGGGAGGCTTGAAACCGATCACGCCGAAAAGCTTTTCCTTTCCCCAGACTGTGACCTCGGTTCCAGGAAGAATTTTAGCGTCAATTCCGCCTATCGGAATGAATTTAAGGCTACCTTCATCCGTGATTCCGCTCACCATAAGACCAAGCTCGTCCATATGTGCCTCAATCATAAGAGATGGGGCAGAGGTGTTAGTTCCTTTTTTTACTCCGAAAACATTTCCGAGGTTGTCAGTTTTAAATTCATCGCAAAAGTCGGAAAAGAGCTTTTTTACGCATTCGCGGACATTTTTTTCGTGACCGCTTACGCCAAATTCACCATCTAAAATTTTTAAATATTCTGAAGCTGTCATATAATCAGTCCTTAAGATTGTTTACGATTTCTTTAAATAAGTTGCCGCGTTCTTCAAAGTTCTTAAACATATCGAAACTTGTACTTGCGTTTGAAAGAAGAACAATGTCGCCTTCCTTTGCGGCACTTCTTGCAGCGTTTACTGCTTCTTCGTATGTTGTGCAAAATTCGGTAGGAATATCCTTTCCTATACCTGTTTTTTCGGAATATTTATCGAGTGCTTCCTTTATGATAGGTCCCGTCTTTCCGATAAGGATAATATGTTTTGTTTTTGTCGCAAGTGATTCTCCGATTTCGTCGTAGGGGATTCCCTTATCCTTGCCGCCTGTGATGAGGATAACCTTATCAAAAACTTTAAGCGTGTTTATAGTTCTGTTGGGGCTTGAATCGATAGAACTGTTATAGTACTTAACCCCGTCAAGCTCGCGGACGAACTCGATTCTGTGAGCAACACCACCGAAAGTCTGTGCCACTTTTTTCACAGCAGCTTCACTGTAAAGAGGATATGTTACGGCAATAGCTGTCATATAATTCTGAACATTGTGTTCGCCCGGTATTTTTATATCTTTTTTATCAAGAATCTTTTTGCCGAACGCATAAATACTTTCGCCGTCGCAGTATACATCGCATTCCTTGTCATAACCAAAAACGCGTACCTGTCCGTTTGCGCTTTCTTTGCATTCGAACGACTTATCATTTTCTTTGTTTACAACAAGAACGCTGTCTTTACCTGCGTGGAGATAAATGTTTCTTTTTGCCTCGATATATTCTTCGTAAGATTTGTGCATATCAAGATGATTTGGCGTAATATTTGTAATTGCCGAAACATCGGCGCTTTTTTTCATCGTATGAAGCTGGAAACTTGAAAGCTCAAGCACAACTAAATCGTCGGGTGCAATTTCCTCTGTATTGCAGAGGAGCGGGTTCCCGATGTTGCCTCCAAGGTGACACTTGTGACCGCTTTCGGTCAGTATTTTATGAACAAGCGTAGTAGTTGTCGTCTTGCCGTCACTTCCCGTGATTGCAATTATTTTTGCAGGACAAACCTCAAAGAAAACTTCCATCTCGCTTGTGATTATACTACCGTTTTCACGCGCCTTCTGAAGCTGGGGAAGGTCGAAACGCATCCCCGGGGTTTTGAATATAATGTCGCCTGAAAGATTGTCAAGATATCCTTCTCCGCAATTAAGCTTTACGCCGAGAGAAAGGAGCTCTTTTCCGCTATCACCAAGCTCGTCAACAGTCTTTTTATCGCAGGCTGTTACAACGGCGCCATTTTCAACGAGAAACTTTATAAGCGGAAGGTTGCTGATACCGATTCCAACCACAGTAATATTTTTATATTTTACATATTCTTTGAAAGCATCAAATTTTGAATTAGCCAAGTTTATCCCTCTTATCTGATAAAATTCGTTCTTACTTTTTCTTCGGATGCAGGCGCATTAATGCCTGCTTCTTTGCCTTTTTCAATGCATTTAAGAATCCACGCCATATTCTTTCCGATAGAGCGCATAACCTGAATTCCTTCAAGGTCCTGCATCGTTTCTTCGGGCGTGTTTCCGTGAACCATTGACCAATAAGGTCCGTTTATAATAGGCATTTCGTTGATTTCGGGGTATTTTAAAAGCTGGTCAAGTGTAGCGGTTGCACCACCTCGTCTGCAGCTTGCAACTACTGCGCAAGGCTTATGCATGAGAAGGGAAGAGCTGCTGTAAAAAAGCCTGTCAAGAAATGATGTCATCATCCCCGAAGCCGCCGCATAATGAACAGGAGAGCCAAAGATAACTCCGTCTGCATCGCGGATGATATTAATTGCTTCATTTACACAGTCATCCGTTATACATTTTCCATTCTTTCGGCAATAACCACAGCCAAGACATCCTTTAGTCGTCGCGCCTGCGTGGAAAATTTCAGTTTCAATACCTTCTTTATTAAGTTCTTTTTCTATTTCGCAAAGTCCCGTATACGTACAGCCGTATTTCTTTGGACTACCGTTAAAAAGAATAACTTTCATAAAAGTGTTCCTTTCTTAAGGATTACAGTTTCCGCAAATTTTATATCCTGAATTCAAAGCTTCCTCGCGGGAATTAAAAACAATTTTGTTCTTTTCCGACGGAAGGTTTGCGCAGGCGTCAGAATGGAATGTTTTGGACTTTTTATTCCCTATATAAATAAGTTCTAACGCGGTTTCCTGCTTTTCGAATTCTTCGCCCGAGTCTTTCTTTATTGTTTTACCATCGGTGCGGAGAATAACAGTTTTATCTTTGTCAGTTCTGAATACAGTCGTGACTTTGTTAAGCCTTTCGAGAGCCTCCTCGTGAGGATGACCGTACGAATTTCCCTCTCCGCATTGAATTACACTTACGCTGGGAGAAACAGCATTTAAAAACGCTGAAGAAGATGCGTATCGGCTTCCGTGATGAGCTACTTTCAGAATATCAGCGTCAATCAATTCTTTGTTTTTTATAAGCTTTGCTTCAATGGCTCTTTCAGCATCTCCCGTAAATAGAGCCTTAATATCCCCGAACTGCACAGTGAATACAAGAGAATCGTCATTTTCGTCATCTGTATATTCTTTAGGAGAGAGGAATTTTACTCGAAAATCCCCGACCTCATAAATGCAGTCAAATTCGGGAATGATTGTAGGAATATCCTTCGCCGTGACAGCGTCTATAAATCTTTCGTAATGGTACCCATCGGAATTTTTGCCATTTACGAATAATCTTCCGATTTTCATCGAGGTAAGAATGGCTGCTGCTCCGCCGATGTGATCTTCGTGAGGATGCGTGCAAATGAAATAGTCAATATTCTTTACCCCAAGATTCAGGAGATAATTGTACACCATACTGCCACTGTTGAAAGTGCCCGCATCAACCAGAATATTTGCGTTTTCACTCTGGATAAAAATGCAGTCACCCTGTCCGACATCAATAAAGTGGAAAACGGCTTCGCCCGATACGGGGACAAGCTCATTTTCACTCTCAAGAAAGCGGGGGATGGAAACGCACAATCCAACCAGAAGGGCTATTATAAGACTTATGATTATTAAACTGCGTTTATTCATAGCTAATCACCCGTCAAAGTCAAAAAAGGCCTGACGAGCTGTCAGGCCTTAAAAGTTCATTCTGCAAGGTCGGACTCAACAAGAGCCGCCAATTCTTTAATGGCTGCATCTTCATCTGCACCGTCAGCAGTCAAAGTTACAGCGGTACCGCGTGTGATACCTAAATATAAAACGCCTAAAAGGCTCTTTGCATTTACCTTGCGATCATCCTTTGAAATCCAGATAGATGAGCTGAACTCATTAGCCTTCTGTATAAAGAATGTAGCAGGGCGAGCATGCAAGCCTACCTGATTCTGCACAACGACCTCTTTTGAAACCATAAGAAAATTGCTCCTTAACTAAAAACTTGTATATAATTATATATCTTTTTGAACTATTAGTCAATAAATTTTTATAAAATTATTTTTTATTAAAATATGTGCTCGGAACACTTCCTACAATGAGCGTCTGCGCTATCGGCATTTGAGATTCTACGGTGATATTGCTGTATGCAAACGGAAGCAGAATTTCAATGTCAATTGAGATAGAAAGCAGTATCGTGTGAAGCGTCTGATTTATTGCAGTTTCTTCGAATGTATGCATAATATCAGCATGCGTTACCGATAGCGGTTCAAACCTTATCGGTATCTTTGGCCCGAGTCCTGAAAAAAGGTCGAAACCAACGAGAGAGGAGAGGAAAACCTTGTTCTCGAAGGTGTCGTTTTTCTCAATCAAATCCCCGATTTTTATATCAAGCTCGTTTGCAAAATTATTTATCAGCACCGAGTTCGTGCTGATGGAGGTAACTTTTCCGCTATCGTCGCGTGAAATAATAGTTATTTTATCATAACTTAAAAATTCCTCGAGCATAAGCTTTTTTACTTCGCGGTCAATAATATTTGAAACTTCATTTTCAACGAACTTCTGGGATATGGAAATAATCCTTGGACGAAGATACTTTGTATATGAAAAAAGAAGTGCAAGACTCATTATTCCGCTCATAATAAGAATAATGGCAATAAATCTTTTAAGCTTTATCACAAAAACCACTCCTATCCTTCATTTTATGCGGAAAAATCAAGGATAGTTCAATAAAAAAAGGTTGTGCATATGCACAACCGTTTAAATCATATTCTTTTTGTGATTTTTTCAAGTCTTATGGTGTTGTTTTCGCCAGCTTTTCCGCTTGTAGTTCCGCCGATAATTATCATATTATCTCCTTCTTTAAGTTGAAGAATTTTAGCGGTTTTGCGACTTGCGTTGTAAAACATTACTTCGGAAGATGGGAACTCTTCACACAAAACAGGGATAACACCCCAGGAAAGTGCAAGTTTGCGCCATACTTTCTTGCTTGTTGTCAGAGCAACAATATTTGCAGTCGGGCGGAAACGGGAAACGAATCTTGCGGTAAGTCCTGAAATTGAACATACAGCAATAGCCTTTGCATCAACATCTATCGACATTGAACAGGCAGAATGAGAAATAGCATCAATGTTATCTTTTATCTGGAAATCAGTTCTGTGAAAACGCTTGTTATAATGAATGTTTTTTTCGGTTTCCTTACAGATATCATTCATTATTTCTACTGTTTTTACAGGGTATTTTCCGACAGCGGTTTCACCTGAAAGCATTACTGCACTTGTCCCGTCATATACGGCGTTTGCAACATCGGAAATTTCCGCACGCGTCGGACGGGGGTTATAAATCATTGTTTCGAGCATTTCAGTCGCTGTAATAATTCTTTTCCCGAGCAGACGACAAGCGGTAACAAGCTTTTTCTGAACTGCGGGAAGTTCCTGAAAAGGAATTTCGACGCCGAGATCTCCGCGCGCTATCATAACGCCTTCGCAATGCTTACAAATGCCCTCTAAATTTTCGACACCAAAGCGGTTTTCAATTTTTGCAACAAGACCTATTTCGTTGCCACCGTGAGCCTCAAGAAAATCCTTGATATCAAGGATATCCTGTTCACAGGAAACAAAGGATGCCGCAATGTAATCAATATCGTTTTCAATTCCGAAAAGAATGTCTTTCTTATCCTGTTCGCTTAAAAAGGTCTGCTTGAGGATTTTATTCGGGAAACTCATACTTTTCTGATTTGAAATTTCTCCGCCGTGGATAACAATGCAAATAGCTTCTTTTTCCGTAAGTTCTTTTACCTTGAATTCTACAAGTCCGTTGTTGACAAGTACTGTATCGCCAACCTCAAGGTCGTTGATAAGTCCTTTGTAGTTTACGCTGACTTTTTTCTCGTCGCCGATAATGTCTTCAATAGTAAATGTGAACTCATCGCCGTCTTTAAGAAGAATTTTGCCGTCTTTAAAACCCTTGATTCGATATTCGGGGCCTTTTGTGTCAAGCATAATGGCAAGCGGAATATCCAGCTTTTCGCGAACCTTTTTAATAAGGTCAATCATTTCCTTGTGCGCCTGATGAGTACCGTGCGAAAAGTTAAGTCTTGCAACATTCATACCGGCTTTGCACATTTGTGTTAAAGTTTCTTCGTTACTGCAAGCGGGACCTACAGTGCAAATAATTTTAGTCTTTCTCATTAAAATATCCTTCCAAAATAGATTATATCTTATTGTCTACAAGTCCGTATCCCTTTGCAATACGATTGGAGTAATAGTCTTCATCCTTTTTTTCGTCAACTAAAGCTTCCTCGTCGTCAAGCGCTTCTTCATAAAGCATATCTTCAGGAATATCGGCCATTTCCGCATATTCGCGGTCTATCATTTTGCTGATAAGCTTTTCAGCTCCGTTTTGTTTCATAATAAACCTCTTTATTATTCAAAAACAAGACCTTCAGAGCTTTCTTTTTCAACTACTTCAACTTCAGGGGCTTTTTCCTGAGGCTTTTCGTTTTTAGAAGGCTTTGAAGAAGGAGTAGTGTCCTTCGGCTTTTCGGCTTCAGTTTCTTCGGCTACAGGCTTCTTTTCAGGCTTCTTCTCGGGCTTCTTTTCAACTTCTTCAGCCTTTTCTTCAGGTTCTTCTGCTTCTTCCTGATTCTGCAAAGCTTCATCCTGAATCTCTTCAGCTTCTTCGTTTTCGGAAACTATCTCGTCAGAAGAAGAATCCACATCGGAATCATTTTCGTAGTAATTTTGCTTGTCGGGAAGGCTTGCTTCCGCAGATTCTTCAGCAGCGGGAGTATTTTCAGTTTCAGTATCTACGGGAGCTGTAAATATCTCGTATGCAATGATAAAAGAAAGAACAAATACCAACACGAAAGCAAGGGCAACAATAAGTATATGGAGAGCTGTTTTGCTCTTCTTTTTCTTCTTCTTTTTCTTTGTCTTTACAGGTGCGAGTGTTTTTTCTTCAACATCGCTTCTCATCAAATCACCCTCAACAAGCTGTTCAACTATAACTTCATCGATTTCGCCGTCAGTCAGAGCGTTTTCGCTGGGCTTTCTTTCTTCAATGATTTCCCCTTGAGAATTTTCCGAAATATTTTCGGCGTTTTCCAAAGCTGCTTCAGCTGATTCTTCGACAACATCCACCTCGGGAGCATCGTCGAGAAGGGGTTTCATAGACTCTTTAATAACATTTTTGGGGATAACTTTTGTTTCGTCAATATTATCTGTCATTATCATTTGCCTCCAACTTTTTTGTGGTCAACATTATAACAATTCTATTATATCATTTTTATGCATCAAGTAAAGATATTTTTGTATAATTTTTTCATTGAATCTTTTCTTTAATGCAAGCTCGTAATAATAAAGCTGTTTTTGGTATTTTTCGACAATTTCCTTCGGGTTTTCATATGAATCCGTTTTGTAGTCAACAAGAATTATCTTGCCGTCATATTCAAAATAACAGTCGATAATACCTTGAATACATATAGTTTCATCTTCGGGGAGAGATGAATTTATCTCACTTGCACTGATATTTATTACAAATGACTCCTCACGACAGACTTTATCTGCGTTTTTCAGCATTTGTCCGAGACTGCTTCCGAGAAATTCTTCGATTTTGTCAGGCTTTATTACGCTGAATTCTTCATCACTGAGAAATCCTTTTTCGTAAAGAGCCTCACACTGCTCAATGACTGATGCACCGTTATAATCAATATACTGAAGAATTTTATGGTGCACAGTACCGAAAAATGTTCCCTGCTCCTTCTTCTTCCCGAAATCGGGACGCTTCAACATAATTTTCTTCGAAGATGGAACTCCGATAAGCGGAATTTGTCCGTCCTCCGAAGGTGCAAGGTTTATGTCGAGCGACTTAAGGAAAGAAACCGACGCTTTATTCGGGAGAGAAACTGCGCCCTTGTATGGGTACTCATATTCGAGCAGTGAAGATATATTTTTATCTTCGGTAAATTCATAGCTTTCAGCCTTTTCGCCCGCAAATTTTTCCTCGTCTTCGGGAGGATTAACAATTGAAAGATTCCAAAATTTGTCCGCACCGCGGGAGTAGGCAAGAGCCATAAGAGATAAATAACTGCTTGCCCCGAGGATTTCGTTGGCGGTAAGATCTTCAAGTGCGGAAAGAGAATATTCATCGAATTTTCCTGCGCTCTGGAGTGATGCTACAACATATAATTTTTCGCGGGCACGGGTAAGAGCAACATAGAAAAGTCGCATTTCTTCGCGCGCATTTTCCTTTGAAGCAATATCCTTAATAACCGCCTGTATGGGGGAATTGTACTTGCAGCGAAGGACAGGATTTATTACATCCATACCAATCCCTGCGTGGTTGTTCATAATAAGACCGCCTGCGCTTGTCTTTACGCTTCCGTAAGAATTGGCGCAACCGCTTACAAAAACAATCGGAAACTCAAGTCCTTTTGACTTGTGGATAGTCATTATTCTTACGGCGTCCATACGGTCTGAAATAGATTTTGCCTCGCTCGTGATTTCCGCCGTTTTTTTGATTTTTTCAACATAATTTACAAAGTTGAAAAGACCTGTGTAGGATGAACGCTCAAATTCTTCAGCCTTTTCTAAAAGTATGTCAAGATTTGCCCTGCGCAAAATTCCGTCGGGGAATGATAATACACAGCTGTAAAGATTTGTGTCGGTATAAATCCTGCGGATAAGCTCCTCGACAGTAATAAAGCCTGATGCATTTCTCCACGCGGTAAGTGTATTTAAAAAGCTTTTGCATTTTTTTGCAAGTGTTGGGCTTACGGGATACTTGCCCGAGCATACTCCGTAAAACGCGTCACAAAAGCTTATCTTACTGCAAAGGCGGATTTTAAGAAGTTCGTTTTCATCAAACATGAACATAGGACTGCGAAGTGCACACGCAAGTGAAATATCGCTCTGTGCGTTGTCTATCAGGCGCAGAATTTCAAGTACCTGACCAACCTCAACAGTTTCGTAAAGGTCGCTGTTTCC